>JAJFTD010000105.1 GCA_021373255.1 bacterium | reverse complement strand
TCACTTTTGTTGTTCTGGAGAAAACAGAAGGACAACGCGCTTTTTGTGGGAATGTGGGCGCCTACATTTTTGACATTAGGACTCTTTTCGAAGCTGGTAGCGGCAGAGGAGAGAAAGCAAAGAAACATTTTATCCGAAAATATCGAAAATAGATGAACATAGTGCGGATCTGCTTCGTCTATATTAAATGTTAGTGCTCACCTCTCCTTTCATTTCCTTTCCTTGTGGCAGCCCGAATGAGCGGGCTGCCACTATTATTTGTGGTTGCCTTTAAGCGGCCAATTGCTTTTTAGATTTTGCCTGCGCCGAAACGCCATCGATCATCCTGTCGTGCTCTTCGTAGACCTCATCCATGTCCCCGCGATCCATAAGCCGTCTCAATGCATCTACAACCGTCGGGTCCAGGGTTCTTCCTGCGCTCTTGTTCAGTTCGCTTGTCAGTTCTTCCTGTGGCATGCGATCTCTATAAGGCCTGCGGGAGCGCATGGCGTCGAATGAGTCGGACACAACTAATATCCTCTGCAGCAATGGCTGTTCCTGAGATGGCAGGCCGGATGGGTAGCCTTTGCCGTCCAACCGCTCGTGGTGATGCTTGATCAAGAATAGCACCTCGGCAGGCAGGCCGAGTGGGCGACATATCTCTTCGCTCACTATAGGATGGCGCCGCATGGTTTCCCATTCCTCGACCGACAGCTTTCCGGCTTTTCTGAGTATGGCGTCCGGAACTCCGATCTTGCCGATGTCGTGCAGCAGCGATGCGTTGCGCAGGACATCCACACTCTCTCCGGGCACCTCCAATTCGCGAGCTATCATGCACGCAACCTGCATAACTCTCTCCGAGTGGCCTCGTGTATACTCATCACGAGCTTCAAGCCCGTTGGCGAGGCTCTGGAGGGTGCGCAGGAATGATTTCTGCAGGTTTGTATACAAACGCAGGTTGACGATTGCCGCGCCTGATATTACAGCGAAAATCCGCAGCATATCGAGCGCATCTTCACCGAAATTTTCTTCAGGATAACCCCACACTGTGAGCACGCCCAATACAGAGTTTTCGCTCTCTGAGCTGGATGATTGCCAAAGCAGAGGCGCAGACATAGCCGGTCGATCATCAGCACCTACATCGGCGTCTTCCACATCTCTTCCACCCGCCGTTACGAGAAACTCCCGCCCGCTGTTGACTACCCAGTTGGCGTATGAACGCAACAACGCCTGAGCCGGAGTGGCATTTTCACCGGACAGTCCGTCTGCCACAAAGAACGCCTCGCATTCCAGCGCCCCACTCTCATCATCTACCAGTAGCAGTTCTCCACCAGCCGCACCGGTCTGGTTTACTGCTGATTCGAGGGCGTACAGTGCAAGGTCGTGGACATTTCTGAAACTTGTGAGGCGCGCGCCACAGTCGAGAATAGCATGGAGGTGGGACCCTCTTTCGGAAGCGAGTTCATCTCGTGAGCGGCTCTTGGAGATATACGCAGCCACTAATGCGCCGAACACTATCATGAGGCTTCGTATGACAATCTCGTTGACAGCGCTTCCGCTGCTACCGGATTTATTGATAGCATAGAGTGTGGCTCCACCATTTGCTATCAACAAGGTTCCTGTGGCGGCTAAAAGGATTCGCATCTGGACGCTTGCGTAGCCGAAACTCACCAGGACGAACCAGTAAAGCAGGTAGGCCAGAGGTTCACTGGCTCCCGAATTTGCTACCACAAAGGTGATAATAATGGCATCCAGGGCACGGCTCACCAGCGATAATATCCGTCCAGCATGACCAAACTTCGCTGGGTTGGACACGAAATAGGTGAGGGCGCCGTTATAGATAGCCACTATGCCCAGTATGGCCATCAGGTGAGCGGTTGGCATGTTGCTCACCGAGGTCACCCCGAGCATTATAACGGGCCAGCGTAGCAGTGTTATTAATCGTTCAACGCGTCTTCGTTTTTCCATGGTTCCAATATTATTATTCGGCTGATTACGCCGGAACTATTAGCCTGCATTGTTGAAGATTAATTAGACGAATAAGATCAAAGCCCTGGCAGGTGAAGTTTACGCATCAGCGCGATATTCAAGTCTTGGTCCCCATGCAGCCATGTGTAACCGCTGAGATCTATATTATCTGAGGCTAAGGTGCCATACATATCTGTGGTACTATGAAACACGATTTTAGCAGTCTTGGCGCTGTTATGGCTGTACAAGATAGCATCTACTGTAGTCGACGAATAATCACCAATTATTTGTTGGCTTGTTATCAATGCAAGATGGTCATTGCTGGATGATGGCAAGAGAGAACTCCTGATATAAATATTACCTGTTGCTACAATTGTGTGCACACCGCTGTAATACCCGCCCACGCTGGCGTTTCCGTTAACTATTATCACCCCATCCTGCGAAGGATACGACCATGAGTAGAATGTGGTGTCCCAGTAATAGGTTTTTATCGCCACCGAGTTGTAATAGGTATAATCAATGTCGGGGAAAGCTAACGGTGGGCTGTTTGGGTAGCGAGGCCAAACGCTGCCGAATGCGCTGATTGTAGTGGTCGCCCAGCATCCGCTGTCAATATCATTTGCATTGCTCGGTATACTAACAGATCCATTTACCCTGATCCCACCAGCGGAGCCAACATCAACGATTGGGCTTGGTTCTGCAAGGTTGCTGTTTTCAGCCAATGCATAGTGGTAAGGTAAGGGGCCGAGCATTACGCGTTTGATTGTATGGGCATGGTCCTTATAATAACCGGTGGAAGTCACAAGCATAGCCGACCTCTCCCGGTTGCCATCATCCACTGCTTCTACATGGAATCGCCCGCTGGTAAGGGTGAGATCGTCGCTAAACGGGAGTTTTTTACCATAATAATGTATATTCCAATAAGCATATTCAATCCCGGCTTCGGCGATGTTGATAGCGGCTTGCTTTTCGCTGCGAGAAGTTTCTGCAAAGAAATAGGCACTGCTTGATCTGAGCATTGCAAGCGCGAGCACACTGCCTGCGAGCAGCGTAACCAGAGCCAGTATATATGCCGCTCCCCGCTGATTTCTCATTACGGGACAGCCGGACAAATAATTTTGTTTATATCTTAATTTGTGCGGCATAGGGCTAGCTCAATGATTACGGCGCGTTTCTCAGACAGACCGCCGTGGTCAGGCTCAGTGATTTGTATGTGCCGTTGAGTTTATAGGACGAACTCACAGCCACTGTTACCTTTGGTTTCGTGTCACTCGTTAGTTGAAATTGAAGTGTGCTTAAGGGAGTGATTCTTCCTGGTCCGCCGGCGCGTTCAAGGCTCCATGACTGGCCCGGGACTACGCTGCTGGGGAAATTAGTCCAGCTCATTGTCGCGGCCCACAAGATATCTCCTTGCCGTGAGTAGCTCCCGCTGGTATCCGACAAGTAGAATACAATCCAGTTCCCGCTGCGGCAGGTAAATGTGCTGCCGTTCCACGTGGGTACGTATATGCCCCCATTGGCTGTATCAGCGGGTAAGTTAACAGCAAGCGTATCATTGGCGCGGAAACGGGTCAGGACTGTGGCACTGACGGCCTGTGATATATAATCATTCAGCCGCGCACAGGCGCGCGAGGTTGCCCCCAGGGCATCGGCTTCGCCTTGTTGACGTTCCCACCCTCTGGCTACTGTAAAATATACTCCACACACGCTGGTGAGCACTATGGTCATTACAGTGCTTGCCACAAGAAGCTCGACCAGTGTGAACCCCTTATTTGCGTGCCATCGCGGTTTCATAAAATATCCTGCGAGTGCCATTGCCCTCCGGCCATGTGACCGTGACCGTGGCGTAGTAGATCTGCGTATTGCTCGAGCTTGGATAACGTGTCACCGACATGGATATATTATTTCCTGCCGGTAACGAAGGGCTTGTTTGTGATGGCAATGTATAATTAGGATTGCTGCGCAATTCCTCTAGCACGTTTTGTGCTATAGTGCGCCCAGATGCCATATACACCGCGCGCTTTTGCGTGTTGCGGGCTGCCTCACCGGCAGCAAGCACAGCCATCAGCCCAATTGATAGCAGACAAACGGCGGCCAGCACCTCAACAAGGGTGAAGCCGCCGTTTGCTGATACTTTCATCGTTGATAAACCCAAGCTCGTTCTGTTCACGCAGGCCATTAAGGTGCGGTGATGCTGCCCGTAGCGTGATCGTAAACAAACGGTGCGTTCTTTACGGGGTCATTCGGGACCGACTCCAGATAAGGGCCATGATAATCACTGGCTGTGGCAAGAGTTTCTGATGCCGAGCCGTTCCAGGTATTGACGGTCGTGCCATTTGCCTTGGTAAGATCAGTAAGATCGTTAGGATAATAGCCAGTATCCGCATGGAATAGCTCTACTGCGTTCTTGACGATCTTCATGTCACTCTTCTGAGCTGACGCCTTGCTTCGGTTGCCGGAGTCCATAAACTTCGGCAAAACGATTGCGGCCAACACTGCGAGAACGACGACCACCACAAGCAGTTCAACCAGAGTAAATCCTCGCCCGCGCTTGACCTTCTCCATAAGATGGTGCATTTCACTAACCTCCTGTGATGCTCCGGTCGAGTCAGGCTATTTGACCCCGCCGACCAAAGAGTAGATCGGTACGATGACCGAAATTGCAATAAACCCTACTATTACGCCGAGTACGACTATCATTATGGGCTCAATAATGGAAGTGAGGGATTTGACCTTAGCATCAGTCTCACGGCTATACATAGTGCAGATATACTGCAGCATAGCCGGTAGCTCACCCGTCTTTTCTCCGCTCGCTACCATTTGAAGCACAAGTGGAGGAAAAGTATTCGTTGCTCTAAGGGCCTGCGATGTGGCGGTGCCCTCGGCGACGTCTCTTCCTGACCTCAATAGCGCCTCTTTGACTATTTCATTATTGGCAGCCGCTGCCGAAGTCTCTAGTGTTTTTACCATGGGAACTCCACTTGCCAGTAGAGTTGACATCGACGCCAGTACACGATTAAGCACAATCTTTGTTACTATATCGCCGATTAGCGGCATTTTCAGTATCAGGGTGTCCAGTGTGCGCTTTCCACTTGGGCTGTGGGCGTATCGCTTGAATGCGTAGACAATTCCCGCAGCCACAGCAATGACCAAATACCAATAGGTCGTGCACGTGTGGCTGACGCTCATCAGCATCTTTGTGGTCCAGGGCAGTGTAGCGTTCATTTGTGCGAAGAGCTTGGTAAATCGCGGTAAGATGAACGTTACCATCAATATCACTGTGACTATGGATATTACCAACACCACTATCGGGTAAGCCAGCGCCGACTTGACCTTTCGGCTTATCTCCGCACCGGACTCCATGTGATCTGCAAGCCTCTCCATCGCCTCGGAAAGATTTCCACCGGCCTCCGCGACCTTGGCCATCTCCACAGCAAGGGTGGGGAAGACGTTGGGGTGCTGGGAGAATGCATCACTCAGGCTCATTCCCTGGCTCACATTCAGCGTCACCTGTTCCACACACGCTCTCAGTGCTGGTGACTTGGCCTGCTCCGCCAACCCGTTCAAGCCCTCCACAAGAGGCACTCCCGCCCGGACGAGGATGCTTATCTGCCGGATTGCACCAGCTACCTCGTCTATGGGCACTTTCTTGGTAGGGCGAGTGTTATCATCAGCGGCTTGGGTGGAGTTAGCCTCCTTGATCTGCAACACCTGCTCGCCTTTAGCCTTTATGGCCTTTCTCGCATGGGCTTCTGAAAGCGCCTCTATTTTGCTGTTTCTCATCGCACCCGAGGGGGCAAGAGACCTGTAAACAAATATTGGCATATTACTCCGTCGTCACCCGCATTACTTCCTCAATGGTTGTAAGACCCGCCTTGACCTTCTCCAGCGCGTCCTGTCGCAGCGTGCGCATTCCCTTACTCATGGCGATCTGCCTGATCTGCGCCGCTGAATCGCGTGCAATAATGGCGGCCCGGATGTCATCGTCCATCAACAATAGCTCATAGATTCCAAGCCTGCCCTTGTAGCCCGTCCTACCGCACTGCTCGCAGCCTGCGCCCTTCATCGCTCCAGCCAGGTCCGATGCATTCACAGGTAATTTGAGCTGTTCGAGAAGCTCGTCCGTTACTACAAACGGGCTCGCGCACCTCGGACAAATGCTGCGCACCAGCCTCTGAGCCAGCAGACCTACAATAGAAGATGCCACAAGGAACGGTTCTACTCCCATGTCTATCAATCTTGCCGCGGCTCCGGCGGAGTCGTTGGCGTGGAGGGTGCTGAGCACGAGGTGACCGGTAAGGGCCGCTTCGACCGCTATCTCTGCGGTTTCGGAGTCTCGAATCTCGCCCACTAATATGACATCAGGGTCTTGACGGACCATAGTGCGCAGACCTGTTGCAAATGTGAGGCCTGCTTTTCGATTGACATTAGCCTGTATCACTCCCGGAAGCTGATACTCCACAGGGTCTTCGATGGTCAAGATGTTGCGTTCAACACTGTTAATCATATTGAGCGCAGCGTAGAGGGTGGTGGTCTTTCCAGCGCCGGTCGGGCCACAGGTGAGTATCATTCCATAAGGAGCGTGAACCATCCTTGAGAACCCATCCGCGATATCAGGTCCCAGGCCAAGTTTGTCCAGGGTGATCTGTGCAGCGCTCTTTTCAAGGACGCGGATAACCACATTCTCCCCGTGCACTGCCGGGTATGTCGAAATTCTGAAATCATATTCCTGTGGACGCGCGACCAATGTGATGCGGCCATCCTGTGGGGCTCTGCGTTCGGCAACGTCCATTCCGGCCATTACTTTGATACGCGATATAACCGGCGACTGCAAATCTTTGGGCACTGTCATGACTTCGTGCAGAATTCCATCCACTCTAAGGCGCACCCGAACTCGGCCGGCTTCGGGCTCTATGTGAATATCACTGGCGCGCTCAGCTATGGCGCGGGCGATCATCGCGTTCACCAATCTGACCACAGGTGCGCCACCGGCAAGATCCCTGAGTTCGGCAACGTTGCTGTCAGTTTCTTCCGGCTCTTCTTCCCGGATTTTTACTTCAGCATCGGCGTCCTTGATAGCTTCGACTATGATGTCGCTGATATCTCCAGCCGCACCAAAACAGTTGAATATCGCTTCGAGTATCTCGTCTTCAACGGCGATCATCGGGATTGGTTCGAGATCAGTGGCTGTGGCTATATCGTCTATGGCCTGCACATCGAGCGGATTAGCCATTGCGACTTTGATAACATCGCGCGAGTGCTCCACAGCTATAACTTTATATCTCAGCGCCATCGCGTGAGGGATCAGCCGCGCGGTGTCGGGGTCGATTTCACGTTCGGACAGCTCCACAAACTGTATGCCGTGCTGGAGCCCCACACAGCGCACGCGGTCGTGCTCCGAGATCATCCCCAGGCGTACGAGGAAGTGGCCGATGTCCTCACCCACGTCGTTGCGAATCGCCAACGCCGCGTCGAGTTCTTTCGGCGAGATCATGCCTTGTTCTAAAAATACCGATGTAAGTGTTGTATCTACCGGCATAATATCTAAAGCCCTTTACTCTCCCAATATCTTTGGAGTAAGGAATATCACGAGTTCGGTGCGCTCGGTGTTTCTTGAATTGCTCCTGAACAGGCCACCTATTATCGGCAAATCACCCATCAGCGGGACTTTTGACGCCGAGACTAAATCCTCATCGTGCAACAGGCCGCCTATAGCGAGTGTTTCACCACTTTTTACAACGACTGTGGTCGATACCTCGCGTGTGCTGGTGAGTGGATATTCGCTGCCTTCAACCTTGGTATAACCGGTGATCAGGCTAACTTGTGGGTGCAGGGTCAGCATTACTTCGTTGTCAGAAACGATGTGAGGAGCTATGGGCAGCAGTATACCCGCGTCTACCGAATCAGCGCGGTATATCGGACGCCCGTCCTGGTCGCGAGAGTCCAACTGCAGGTACCTCACGGTATTTCCGAGGAATATACGCGCGGGTTCCCCATCGAGCACGCACACATTAGGCTTAGCGAGCAACTTGGCGGTGCCATCCTTTACCATCGCGGACAGCGTCGCCTGGAAGTTCCACGGCTGGACCGCCCAACGCGTCTGCCCCATTTTGACATTCATCGGGTTCAGCACATTTGTAGTCGATCCGGTCTTCACTGCGTCCTCTGAACCGGCTGTGTAGGTCTCGGTGGTGCTGCCGGTCGTGTTGCCGCTTTCAGGGGTGTAGCCCTGTTTTACGGATACCGTGTCCCACGACCAGTCCACGCCCAGCTCCTTATCGAAAGTCGACTTGACCTCGGTTATCATAAGCTCGATTGTGACTTGCTTCTTTCTGACATCCAGTTGCTTGATTATATCTTTGGCCTTTTCTATATCCGCTGCCGGTCCTGCCAATATGAGCTTGCTGCCCCTTCTTGTATTGATTGAATCCCCCGTGCTGGATTGGCTGCTTTGAGACGAAGACGCAGAACTGGACTGACTCGACGTAATTGAACCCACAGAAATTGCAGGCGCACTGCCTGATGTATCTGAGCTTTGGTTAGGATGCTCGTTGAAGTTCGGCAGCAACGTGCCGGGGCCCTCGGTTGCGGTGACCGATGGGAACAGTTTAATTATTATCTCGGCCAATTGGCTGGCCTGCACATTGTGGCACTCCCATATAAACACCACTTGCTCCGGCGTCGCGACCGGCGCAGCAGGTGTATTGGTGTTGAAAGTCGCTTTGGGCGCAACTAGATAATTCGCCCCATCCTTTTTCCACGCAAACCCGTGCACTGCTGCAAGGCTGTCCAGGATGCCTTCCAATGGCTGCTGCTTGAGATGCGCGCTGATCTGACCGGCTACTTCGGGGCTCACGACGATGTTCGCCCCTGATTGCCGCGCCAGTGCTTCCAGCACATATCTAACTTCAGTGCCGCTTGCGTCGATATCGTATACTCCAGGCTTGGCGTCAGCGCCACACACTTGAGTTGAAATGCACGCTATCGTTATTATGAAGAAAAGGCTCCATGCCCTGTTAATGCGCATCTTGTTTCCCGCCCTCCGCTCTCTGCTCTCCGATCTCAGCTTGCCTTGTGGCAACGATTGTGTCCGTCCCATTTGTCAGGACCGCGCAGTCGGATTGCAACTTTACTATCTTGAACCCGCCTTCGAGCTTGTCGCCAACCTCGACCACTCGTGTATCGCTCTCGTTAACTCTCATAACTGCATTAAACCCATCAGCGCCCTTTACAGTTGCCAACAGGTGGAAATGTGGCTTGGTTTCAGTGTCTTTCTGCTCCGGCTTTGGATTTTCGCCCTGTGACGCTGCTTGCGAGACATCAGGCATCGGTATCGGCCTTACTTCCACGTTGGACTGTGACGCGGTGAGCCCGCTGATCATCAACTTACGCAGGGTAGCCTTGTTTATTGCAGGCCTTCCCGCGCCCCTTGATACCATTTCCTCCGCCTGCACGCGTGTTGGCTTGGCGAATGGATTGCGCGTTGCCTCCTGGGCTTGCGCCTGATCAAACGTCACACGGGCTGATGACGACTGTGCCTCAGCTTTCTTTGTGGGCTTGGGTGGGGCCGAGGGAGAGCAGCGGAAGATAATCGCGCCGATTGCCAATACCAATATCACCAGCAGTGCCACCACTGATCTTGTCTGGCTGGGATCAGTCTTTATGAACGCCATTAACTCGTCCCGCCTTTCTTCTCATAAACCATCAGCACAATTTCAAAGCTCACAGGAGAGTTATTACCAGCCGCGGTGGACTCGAGTGAAAATGACTGTATCTGCACCGGAAGCCCTGGGTCGCGAAGTTGGTCGAACAGACTCATCAACTGCGGATACTGCCCGTTTCCCCGCACCCTGATCTGGCTCGAGTTCCAAGTGCCGAGCTTCACCGAGCCAAGCGATACCTCCGCAGGTGAAGGACTGCCTTCAGGAACAAGCGACTCTATATGCACATCCCTGGCAAGCGCCCACTGCGAAAATGCCAGTGCGAACTGCTCAACGCCTCCATTATTCGGCTGCTTCTGCTTCGCATCCTGGCTGCGTTTTTGCGCCGCATCGAGTGTTAACTTGGACAGCTCAGCTTTTCCTCGACGAAAGCCCCGTTCCGCGTTCCATATCTCACGGAAGCTGAGCGCGCTGCTCAGGATCAGGTAGCCGCAGATAATCACCGCCGCGACCATCGCAGCCATGCGCGCGTAGTTTATCCGAACCAGGTTTTCCGGTGTGTAAAGTTTCATTTTGATATCATGTCTTGGGTGTTTCGGGCACTGTAGCTGTTGACCCGGCTGTTTTGGTCGTGTCGGATGTCAGCTTGAGATCCAGTGAAAACTCAATCAGCATTTTTTCGTGCGAGTTAGTCACCCTGCTGCCTGTCAGACGCACTTCCTTGAAAGTCGAACCGGCTTTAAGCCCGTCGATAAATGTCGATACATCTCCAAACGACCCTGCATGTCCGTCCACTGTAACCGACTGGTCTTTTACCGAGCTCTCGACCTTGCTCAGCCACACATCATCAGGCACGTGGCTAAATACGGAGTCCATTATATTCATCCACCGGCCGCTGCCTGCTGACAACTGCTTCTGCCACCCTCGCTGGGCCAGCCGGATGTTTACCTGAGCCACATCACGCTTAATTGTGACAGTCTTGCCCTGCACCACCGCAAGTTGTGTTTTAACAGCCGTTGCGCGGTTGCGGACATAATCTTTGCATGCGTAAGAGACCACACCCAGCAATAGCGTGACGAGAATAAGCATCACGATGACTCGCAAGTGCAGGTCAACGCTTTGTCTGCAATATCTCCGTTCTGCTATTCTCACTTCCGCAAGGTTAAATGGTTTCATCGCATCAGGCCGCCGCGCTCATTTCGGACTCTTCCCAGTAGTTGGTGGCCGCCAGTCCCATGGATGTAGTGTAAGCAGCAGCGCTGCCACTGATATGCTGCATCCCGCCCGCCTCCGCGGCCACAGAGAAACCCGTGAATGGGTTCACTATCCTGGCCAACTCGATACCCTGCTCCTGCAGGCATGTGTCGATTCCTTTCATCAATGCAGCCCCGCCACTGGCAGTGACTGCGCCTATCATCCCGAGATAGCTGCCCTCCGCGAACTGGCTGGAGAAGAATTTAAGCGAGCGCTGGATTTCCCTAGCCAGCCTCCCTACTACATTGTCACACGGTATTCTGAGCTCACCGCTGCTTGTTGTGGCAACCAATACACTGCCTGAAGTCAGGCGCGCATCCGGGCTGGTTTTGATCTTCTCAGCCTCTGCCCAGGTCACATTGGCGTGCTCGATGATAGCCTCTGTGAAGTCGTTGCCCCCAACCGGCACTGTTCTCGCAAACTCAAGCGCGTTGCCACGCATTACAGCGATAGTTGTTGTCTTTGCGCCCATAATGCAGTGAGCCTTGGGTTGGCCGCTCCAGAGGTGGCTTGCTGTATTATGCTGTGATTGTTGGCTCCGCAGCGCGGCAGCCACTCCGATATCGACCGCCACAGGGTCCAGCCCCGCACTTTCCACTATGTTGAGCATATCGTCGATATACGACCCCGATGCAGCCACAAGCATTGTGAAGTAGACGTTGCGGGTTTTCAGACCCCTTGCGGAGAGTATTCTAAAGTCCACCACGGCATCATCGGCAGAAAATGGCGCTCCGCGCGCCGCTGTTGCCCGTGCTGTGTTTTCGAGTTCGGTCTCGTCCTGCGCTTCAAGGTGTAGCCACTTGATATAAACAGCCTGCGGAGGCAGCGCCAGGACCACTTTCTTTGATGTAAATCTGGCAGATGACCATAAATTTCGGATTGCGTGAAGCGTAGCGGATTGGTCGGGCGTGTCCTGCCTGGACTTGAGCCCGGGTATGGCAGCGGCTCCGGCTGATCGTATAGTGAGTTCCGAGCCGTGTTCTACCACCTCGACCCCGTTCACCGTATGATTACCGATGTCGAGGCCGACTCTATTTGGGAAACCTTTTGTCTTTTGATGACCTAGCATGCCGATACATCCGTGCCAGCTCTCATGAGCCGGTTCATTAGAAGTATCGGTTTACAGTTTGCTGGACATTAGCGTGGTGAACGCAATAGACCACGGTATTGGTATTCATCCTTATTATGGATTGTTGTAGATTGTGCTTTTAAACTAGTGTGAACCTTTTGCGCCGGAATGCATTCTATCTATTAGATATCACACTAAAGAGGGGCACATGGAACAGCTTTCAAATGCTGAGTTGATGGAGCTTGTCAGAAATAGTGATTTTGTGGCCTTTGATGAGCTCTATAACAGGTATCGGGAGGATGTTTTTAAGTTTCTTTACTCACTCACATGGGATCGGGATGTAGCGGAAGATTATGTCCAGGAGGTATTCCTTCGGCTCTACACGGCTCGGAACCGATATACGCCAACAGCGAAGTTCTCTACATACCTGTTTCAAATCGCAAAAAACTATTATCTGTATCAAAGGCGCGGGCAGAAAGCGCAGACGAAGGATTTGTCACTCTCATACAAAGACTGTAGCGGGTTTTGCCCCTTTGAGAACATAAGGGCGAATGAGCGAGTGGAACCTGAGGTACAGTTGATGGAAGAATACCGGCGACTGAATATTCGCCGCGCTATAGGAATGCTGCCCGAAGGGCAGAAGCTGGTATTCGTAATGTCACATATACGAGATATGAAATATGCTGAGATAGCCGAGATATTGCAGATACCGGAAGGTACTGTAAAATCGCGGATGTTCGCAGCAGTCAACAAGCTGCAATCTCTGCTAAAGGAGAGATATAAATGAACTGCGATCAGGTCAGAACCGAAATCATAGCATACCTGAAAGATGAACTTACCGCCGATAAGAAGAACCGCCTGGAGGAGCACCTGGCGAGATGCCCATTGTGCAGACACGAACTGGAGGGTGCTCGCAGATTGTTGAGCTGGACGGAGGCCGCATCTGAAGATGTCGTAGTGAAGAAAGTCGAGGAGATCATCGATGGTGCTATCAAGGCTTCTGCATCAGACATTCATTTGGAATCTCAGCGGGATAACACATTGCTCGTGCGCTATCGCATAGACGGCGTAATGCATCAGATAACATCCATCGAATCTGTGCAGCGGCAGGGTATCATAACTCGCTTGAAGATGATGTCGGATATGAGTGTTGAAGAGAACCGCGTTCCCCAGGATGGCAGGCTGCCATGGAAACTGGATGGCAAGGATTACGACATCAGAGTATATTGTATGCCTTATGTTTACGGGGAAGGCATTGTAATGCGCATATTGGACAGGTCTAATGTGTGCGTTGACCTGAACAAAATAGGCCTGAGTGAGGAACATCTTGCCATGCTGGAAAGGATAATACACCAGCCAATGGGGTTGTTCTTCACCAGTGGGCCTACAGGATCAGGAAAGACAACAACGCTGTACTCCATACTGATGCGACTTGTATCTCCAGCTATCAAGGTTATGACTATAGAAGACCCGGTCGAGTATCTTTTGCCAGGGATTAATCAGGCTCATGTGAATAAGAGTGCAGGGTTTACATTTCCTAATGCGCTGAGGTCGTTTATGCGCCACGACCCGGATGTCATTGCTGTTGGTGAAATTCGAGACTTGGAAACTGCGCAGCTTGCTGTGGAAGCCGCTATCACGGGGCACATGGTGTTCTCGCAGTTGCACACGGATGATGCCGTAGGTGTGATTCAAAGACTGCGGGATATGGGAGTGGATAACTTTCTTATTGGCGCGGCATTTGTAGGTATCGAATCGCAGAGGATGGTGCGAAAAGTGTGTCCTGATTGCACGCAGCCGGTGGATGTTGATCTTAACGATCCCATTCTAAGATTCTTCGGCATTACGCAAAACGATCTCATAGAACATAAAATCTATCGGGGAGAAGGCTGCCCTAATTGCAGGGGCACGGGCTACCGTGGGCAGATAGGTATATATGAGATCATTGAGATTGATCGTGATATGCGGGACATCATCGGAAGCGGAGCGACATCTACTGAAATACTCAATATGGCACTGGCGAAAGGTTTCAAAACGTTACGTGACAATGCGAAAGAGAAAATACTGGCAGGAATCACCACTCCTGAAGAGGCATTCAGGGTGTTAGTGTGAATATTATCCGAGGAAGTAGCCGTGATTTACCATGCAGAATGAAACTGCATAGATGCCGACGTAGGCCGTGACGGTGATGCTTGCCACGATCTGGGCGAATTGAGGGTTTTTATGGCGGCGATACCATTCCATCACGCCGACATACGCAAGTAGAGTGCCGAGTTTGGTAAGCACAAACAGGGGCAAACTGGCTGACAGAAGAGTTGCCATAACGGGGTTGGCTTCAATTACCTGGCCTGTGTGAAGCCAGAACATTGTCGATACCAGGTCAGCCAGTCCTATTACAAGAAGAATGGCATTTGCCGGTAAAATGGCAGCACGGGTCTTCAGCACTCTTTTCCTCCACCAGTCTGTAGCTTACTAAAAGGATATCATATGCGCGCTCTACATGCAGCCCGTAATCTTGCCTGTTCCCTGTACATCAAAAAAGCCCACGGCCATATAGGCCGATGGGCCGGGAGAAGCCTTCGCCCCTCCACAAGTGTAGCACTCGAAAGGAGAAGAAAGATGGGTATTCCGATTGGCAATCGCAGACACTGCCGCTTACGGGTTTCCCGCAAATTCATTTCCCCCTTTGCGTGTTAGGTAAACCACCGATGTGAGATTTACGCCAAATATGCGAACAACGGCATGCTATTAGGCCTCTTCTATCTTTATTTTGTGAGTTGCAGCCTCGGCAGCTTTGGGAAGAATGATCTCAAGCAAGCCGTTTTTATAGGTTGCCTTTACGTCTTCGGACTTCACATCCACAGGCAACGCATAACTAACGGAGAATGACCCGTAGCTCTGTTCCCTTACATGGTATCTCTCGCCTGGCTTCTCTTCTTCGGTTTTTCTCTCACCCGAAATTGTGATCCTGTCATTTGTTACATCAATATTGATGTCATCTTTGCTCATGCCCGGCACCGTGGCAGAGATCACCAGATCTTTATCTGTTTCTTTGATATCCACATCAGGAGCGAATTCTGCTAACCCCATGCTCCACATACGGGATGGCCGCATCATCGGAATTCCAAAGAAATTTCGGAACATCCTTTCCATATCCCTAAAGCTGTTCCATGGTTCCATTGCCTCAAGCTCACCGCGCTCTCTTTTTGCAAGACCTCTCTCATGTGCCATCTATAGTCACCTCATCAGATGAATGATTGGGTCTAGCCTCAATGCCGTTCATCCTGCGCTGCGAGGGGTCTTTTAATCGCGAAAGTGCGAAAGGGCGAAAGCGCGAAATGGAACGAAGAGATAACGTACGTTGCTTCGGACTGCGAAGCTGCCGAAGCCGCCGGACACACTATGTTATATGCTCCCAATTCTCTTTTCGCGTTTTCCAATTTTCGCGCTTTCGCGATAAAATTCCCTTCCCTTCGACTACATGAACCGTATTGCATCTAGCCCGATGGGTGTTTACCCTCGCATTGCTATCGTAAAGCAAAAACACCCCGGCGCTATTTTGCACCGGGGTGTCTCTGTATTATTTATTTCTGGCATTCGATTTAGGCGTCTGCCACGAACTGGGCGACTAAATCGCCGACTTCGGTTGTCGAATATCCCATTTTACCAGCAGCCATGCTCTTGAGCTTTTCGCCTGTAGCGTAGGCAATGGCCTTGTCCACCAGTTCGGCGGCCTTGGTCTCGCCCAAAGTCTCAAGCATCATCTGCATAGCACCGATAGCTGCGAGCGGGTTGATGACGTTCATCCCCGTATACTTAGGTGCGGAGCCGCCTATGGGCTCGAACATCGACACGCCCTCGGGGTTGATGTTGCCACCCGCTGAAATGCCCATTCCGCCCTGTGTCATAGCGCCGAGATCGGTGATGATATCGCCGAACAGATTGTCCGTAACGATAACATCAAACCACTCCGGGTTTTTGACCATCCACATGGTTGTGGCGTCGACGTGAGCATAGTCCGGGGTAATGTCCGGGTACTCCTTGGCGACTTCATAGAAAGCTCTCTCCCACAGGTCGAACGCATACGTAAGGACGTTGGTCTTGCCGCACAGGGTTACCTTCTTGTCCTTGTTGCGCTTCCTCGCGCACTCGAATGCGTAGCGAATGCATCTCTCGACGCCCTTGCGAGTGTTGATCGATTCCTGTATAGCTACTTCGTCAGGTGTGCCCTTCTTTAGTGTGCCGCCCGCGCCGACATACAAGCCTTCGGTATTCTCACGGACTACAACATAATCGATATCCGCCGGTCCCTTATCCTTGAGAGGAGTCTCGACGCCGGGATACAGTTTTACCGGTCTGAGGTTGATATATTGATCCAGCCCAAATCTGAGATAGAGAAGGATACCCTTCTCCAGGATTCCCGGCTTTACGTCCGGGTGACCGATTGCGCCCAGGTAGATGGCGTCATATTTCTTCATCTCGTCGATGGCTGATTCAGGAAGTACTTCGCCGGTCCTGAGATATCTTTCTCCACCCCAGTCGTAATCAACCGTTTCATACTTGAACCCGAGCTTATGGCTGGCAACCTCCAGCACTTTAAGTCCTTCTTTGACGACTTCCGGCCCGGTACCATCGCCGCCGATGACTGCTATCTTATACATTCGGCAATTCCTCCTAACACTCTATCACACATATACAACCATAATACTTACACCCCTGTCAGGCAAAATCCTTCGACTAATTACCGACTTTCGAACGATGCCTTAATGTAGGAGCAAATTAGTTCCACACGATATCGCAATCTGAGATCGGGTGCTATTTACAATGGCGATTAGAAGCTGCCTTGCCTAATAATATTACATGATGCTAAACTGCAAGCAGCAGTTCGACAAGATCATGGTAGTGGGGACGAAAGAGTAGAGAACTAGGAACAATTAATTTACCACTTCGGGAGGCAACAATGCCGGTAGTTGAGAGACGGAAAAGCCCTATATGGCCGATATACCTGGCTGGTGGATGTATTGCTGTGCTAGTGTTGGCAACGATTGCTGTTGTTAGCGTGTTTCTAATGATCAGGAGTTCGATGCATAACGCAATGCAGAGCATGCTGAACCCACACCCTATTGTTAGGATGCAGCCTTATAGCTTTGGATATTCGTCAAACTCGGCAAGCACTAAAGTCCAGCTTCCTGGAGGCTTTGGCACTTTAACTTATATGCACTGTCTATTGGATCCGAAAAGTAAGATGCCAGGTTCAGGGCAGCGAGCTATTAAGCTGGTTTTCAGCAACGGTAGCACACAGCAATGGCCTCTTATGTATAGCTCTCAGGTGAATGTCAAAGTAAGCGTTTACTGGTATGCAGGTGCTAATGGCAAAGGTCCGTTTGTAAAGTTTTACGATGCTACGGGTGAATCAGCACTTGACCTTCAACGATGCGAGATTGGCAGTATTGACTGTTCCGGTAAAAGAATTTATATGTCAGATTACGGTTACAATGACACAGAATTTAGGACTGGAAGTCATGAATGGAGCACAGGCAAGCCTGTTAAATATTTCTCAGCTAGCGGCAAGCCTGCCACAGACGTGACATTGGTTATGACTCCTAATAACTGCACCTGTCTTGGAACAATCTTTCGCCATGGAAACAAGCTCGTATTCACGCCAAACACGAAGAATCCCTCTACCCACCGGGGCCGATGATTTCCACTCGTGTGCCTACGGGTGTCATGTGATAGAGCTTGTAGGCGTCGACATAGGTCATTCGGTTACAGCCGCTGGAAGCAGGTTCTCCTAGATATTCGTAGTTCTCAGGGGGAGTGGCATGTATGAAGTGACCGCCGTGATAACGCATCGCCCAGGGCATGTCCACATCGAAGAGCCGCGAGTGATGCAGCGGTTTCTTTTCGAGAATGCTGAAGACCCCAGCGTGATCATGAGGTGCGTTCAAGTGCCTGTTTCTGGACAGCCACCTGTATTCCGCGGACGAACTGGAGATGAACACATTAGTAATACGCCCGCCCCTTTGCACGTAGAGTCGTTGGTTCTTTTTGAGGTGAAGGTCCAGGTATATGCCGTCCTTGGTCCGGTTGCGCAGTACATAGGGACGGAATCCATAGGCACGAATGCCTGTAGATTGCTTGCCATCGGCTGTTTGCCCTGCCACTTTTACGAAGAACGTGATCGCATCAATCCACGGTACTGTCCAGTTCACCGAAGTCGCCCCTTCAGCCAGCGAGCTTGAGATTGGAATGTTGAAATCACCTCTGGATGTATCACCAAGCGGTGTGCGTATGCCGTAAGCTATTACGCTCACATCTTTTAGTGGACTATCAGCTGCCCACGTAATGTCGTATGCGGTGCCCTCAAGAAGAACCGACCGATCTGGCCCGGTGATGCGTATGCCCTGGCTCAGAGCAGGGCTCATGGTGAGGGCAAGTAGTATGAACGGCACAGTAAAGTACTTCATGGTGTAGAACTCCCGGCAATCTAGCCCTTGGGACCGATTACCTCCACTCGCGTTCCGACAGGTGTCGCTTTGTAAAGTTGGCGAGCGTCAGAGATGGTCAGGCGGTTACAGCCGTGAGAAGCTGAGGTGCCAAGATATTTATAATATGCAGATGTGGTGGCGTGGATGAAATGCCCCCCATGATAACGCATTGCCCATGGCATATCGACATCGAACAGTTGCGAGTGGTGGTTTGGTGTCTTTTCGAGCACGCTGAACACTCCTGCGTGGTCGTGTGGCTTAGGAATGTGAGTTTTAGGTGGAAGCCAATCGTAGCCGCTGGACGAACTGGACAAATACGCGCGTGTCAGTTTACCGTGCTGTTGAACATAAAGCCGCTGATCAGTTCGCTTGTGGAGATCCAGGTAGATACCGTCTTGGGTGCGGTTAGCCAGCACTTTTGGACGGAACCCATAGTTGCGCTGGCTTGTGGCTGTTAAGCGACCCTGCGAGTCATAACCTTTAATCTTGACCGATAGCCGTATTGCGTCAATCCAAGGCACTCTCCAGTTTACAGCTCGTGAACCGGCTGGTGCCCTGTTGGCAATCACAATACTAAAGTTCCCTCTCGACTTCCCTCCAAGAGGTGTCCTGGGTCCGTATGCTACCACACTTGCTGATTTTACATCATCTGCATTCCAGGTAATAGTATAATTTTGTCCCTCTAACAGAGCGGCTCTATTTGGCTTTGTTATTGAAACTGATTGTGCTTCCGCGCCACCCACCGTGCACAAGAACAGCACAAGCACGGCTCCGAACCATTTCATATTGCCTCCGATCGTCAGTGGGATTACTGACGCGGCGACCTCACGCTTACGCTGCGATCTGCGTGATTGTAGTTGATGGTTCCACCTGCAGCCTCGACTGCAGCTCGGACCGGTGCAAATACCCGGCTCCCACAGATGATTGGGGGTGTGTTCAGCCGTATACTAGTCACCCGATGGCCTGCTCCATAGCGTGCATTCGGGTTATAGGCATATATATTCACGACCCGAGATCCGAG
>JAJFTD010000101.1 GCA_021373255.1 bacterium | reverse complement strand
GTAGCAGCGTCCACGGCGTTCTCCAGCGTTCAGGATGGAATCAAGCTCTACAAGGATGGCAAAATCGATGAGGCTATCGCGGTCTTAAGTGAGACTGCACAGTCTGATCCTAATGATGCAGCCAGCAGGCGCTGGCTCGGGTTCCTGCTAGTTGATAGAGGCAGACATGCCGAGGCTGTTAAAACTCTTCTGGAAGCCCGCGCCCTTAAGATAGACGGCCCGGATCTCAGATTTAACCTTGGCACTGCTTACGCAGGAACGAGAGATTACAAGCAGGCTGTTACCGAGTTTGAGAGTGCTCTAAAACTGCGCAAGAACTGGGTTGACGCGCAGAGCAGCCTTGGAAGCGCTTATTTGAATTTAGGTGAGCATGAGAAAGCCACGGCTGCATTCGCGAAGTCTGTCTTGCTTGCACCTAATGATGCCGGAGTGCACAATGACCTCGGCTTGGCGCTTCAGGGAAGCGGCAAGCTGGATGCGGCCATTGCGGAGCTTAGGAAGTCCTCGCAGCTTGAGCCGGGCAACTCACTCTATGCCGCTAACCTGGGGTTGGCACTGCGTGCGAAGAAGGACAACGCCGGAGCGCAGGCTGCGTTTGAAAAGTCTATCAAGGCTGATCCTAATAATTATGTAGCGCGCACAGGGCTAGCCGGAATTTTTGCCGCGATGGGTAAGGACGATGAGGCGCTGGCTCAGTATGAGGCGGCTGCGAAGATCAAGCCGGACGATTTTACCAGCGAGTATAACCTCGGTGTGCTTTATTCCAAGAAAGCCAGTTTCGCAGAGGCTGCGAACGCGTTTCGTTCAGCTCTGAAGGCAAACCCGAATGACGCTGAGGCGCTTGCTTATCTTGGTTGGGCACAGTTCAAGGCTGGCAACACTGATGATGCGGTGACATCGCTGCAGCAGGCTGTTGCGAAGGACCCCAAACAAGCTGCCGCATGGCAGAATATGGCTACCATCTACACTCTTCAGAAGAAAAACAGCGAGGCTATAAACGCTTGGGAAAAGACGCTGACATTTACTCCCGGAAATGCCGGAGCGCTCACCAACCTGGGTTACCTCTACCTCACCAGTGGGCAATACGACAAGGCTGCAGAGAAGTATCAGGCGGCTGTGAAAGCTGACCCGAAATCCGGTGAAGCGTTGTTCGGTCTGGGCGCATCGTTCTCCAAACTTGGCAAGACAGACGAAGCCATCGAGCAGTATCGTAAAGCAATCGTCGCTGCCCCCAAGATGGCGTCTGCTTATAACAACCTCGGCGTTGAACTCGAAAAGAAGGGCAAGAACGACGAGGCCAAAGAACAGTATCGCAAAGCCTTGCAGGTAGACCCAAAGAATGCGGAAGCCACTAAGAACCTCGAGCGCTTCGGCGAAAGACCCGGGCTGGTGAACCCAGGGGCATAGAATCCAACCCTTATACAATCTCTATCAGGAACTTTGTAATCCCTCCAGGAGTCTCTTCTGGAGGGATTTCAACAGAGGACAATATGAAGTGCATAGGACTTGCACCAAACCCGAATAAGAAAGACTCCGTCTGGCTGGCTGCCGAACTAGCCGATTGGCTGGCGGCACGACATATCCGTGTGCTTATCATTGATGACGTCGCGGCTGAGATCGGCAAGTCTGAGTTAGCGGCATCCGAGGAGCAGATCACTTCGGTCGATTTGCTGGTGGTACTCGGCGGTGATGGGACTATGCTGCGCTGGAGCAGGATTGCAGCGCCTCGTGGCACACCGATGATCGGGGTGAACTTCGGCCAATATGGGTTCATTACTGAGATTCACCCGGATGAAGCTAAAACCTCGCTATTACGGATTCTGGATGGCGATTACACGGTGAGTGAGAGAGTTGTGCTGAAGGCGACCGTGAGCCGGGATGGCAAGGAAACGGGCACTTATTATGCTCTGAATGACGTAGTAGTATCAAAGGGGCCCTTCGCGCGAATGCTGGGGCTCCATACTTTTGTGAATGACAGATTTATCGTCACTTACACGGCTGATGGGATTATAGTATCCAGCCCGACGGGGAGCACGGCGTATTCGTTATCAGCAGGTGGGCCGGTGGTCCACCCCGACGTAGACGTGCTGATCATCACCCCAATTTGCCCGCACACACTTAACGCGCGGTCGCTGGTGATTCCCGACAGCGAGACGGTGCAGATACAGGGAGAGTGCGGTGAGGACAACCCCGAGATTATGGTAACTGTGGATGGGCAGCTTGGGCAGCATTTGGCGTGTGGGGACAAGGTAAGTGTTGGCAAGGCTGACTTCTCAGCAAAGCTGCTCCAACTTGAGCCGCAGAGCTTCTACACAAAACTTCAGCAAAGGCTGCGGTGGGGTGAGAGGTTTAGCGGGGGATAACTCGCAGAAGGGGATAAACAATGCCTTATTGCCCTGAATGTCGTTATGAATATAGACCGGGGTTCACTACCTGCCCTGATTGTAATGTGGAGCTTGTGGACGAACTGCCGAAAGAAGAGTTTTTGGGATCGGAAGAAACTCGAATGAATCTGGTAACTGTGGAAACTTTTCTTTCTAAGACCCAGGCAAATATGGCTAAGATGCTGTTAGAATCCTGTGGTATTCCGACTTGTGTTACCAATTCTCATACAGTGCAGACAGATATACACACTGTCTTCGCTGATGGTGGATTAAGGCTTAAGGTTCGAGAACAAGATGCCGCCGAGGCTGCCAGGATACTCGCCGAGGATCACCAGCAATCCGAGTGAATGTTACTCACAGTAGACTGAGACAATGGAGACGAATGACCATGCCTTATTGCCCTGAATGTCGTTATGAATATAGGCCGGGGTTCACTACCTGCCCCGATTGTAATGTGGAACTCGTGGACGAACTGCCGGAGGAACAACATTCGGAATCCGAAGCGACCTGGGGGGACTTGGTAACTGTAGAAACTTTTCCTTATGATGCTCAGGCGCAGGCGGCGAGATTGTTGCTGGAGTCGCACGGCATTACGGCACTTGTCGGCATCTCTGGGATTTCACAAATGGATATGTCCTTTGCCGCTGGTGGCGGCGTGATAAGACTTCAGGTTCGGGAACAGGACGCTGCCGAAGCCGCGAGGATACTTGCCGAAGATCACCAGCAGCCAGAAGAATCTGTATAGACTGAAATATGTTAGCTGAACTTCACATACAAAACTTTGCTCTTGTGGATGACCTGCGGCTGGAATTTGGGTCGGGGTTTAATGTGCTCACGGGTGAAACCGGTGCGGGTAAGTCGATCATTGTAGATGCGATGGGCGCGGCGTTGGGTGAGCGCACCGGGAGCGAGGCTGTGAGAACCGGCACGAGCAAGGCTGTGGTCGAGGCGGTCTTTGATGTTTCCGGCAGCGAGGATGCTGCGAGGGTAGCGTGCGAGTATGGGTTTGAGCCGGAAGATGGTTTGCTGATCCTGAGCAGGGAGATCGCCGTGGGAGGAAGGTCGCAGTGTCGCATCAATGGCAGACCTACCACTACATCCGTGCTTAAAGATATTACGGCCCATTTGATAGATATCCATGGGCAGCACGAGCACCAGTCGCTGTTGTCTGTGCCGATCCACATCGACATCTACGACGCGTGGTGCGGCGGCGATGTTATGGCACTCAGGGACAAGGCCCAGGGGCTTTATGACGAGTTGAGCGGTGTAATCGCCGAGCGTGAGCGGCTTCAGACCGATGAGCGTGAGCGGGCGCGTTTGCTGGATTTATACAATTTTCAAGCAGAGGAGATCAATGCAGCCGAATTGCAGCCAGGTGAGGAAGAAGAACTGGCACAAGAGAGGAATCGGCTCGCTAATGCCGAAAAACTCTATGCGGCGGCATCGGACATTCATGACGTGCTGGGAGCGGACGGCGGGAGCATTGACGGGCTGAATTCAGCGGCACGGGCGGCTGAGAAAATGGTTGTGATGGACCCTTCTATGGAGGGATTCGTAGAGAATTTAAACAATGCGCTGTTTGCTGCTCAGGAAGCGCTGCTGCAGATCCGCGACTATATGGACGAAGTGGAAGCCAACCCGGGCAGGCTTGAGCAAGTGGAAGAGCGGATCGACCTGATCCGCACTCTGAAGCGCAAATATGGTAATACCATCGAAGAGATCATCAACTATGGTGAGGGGCTTGCAGATAAGATAGACAGCCTTACGAACTCCGAGGAGCGATCTAAGCAGCTTGATGGCAGGGTTGAAGATTTGACCAATCGGCTGAGTGAGGTATCGGGCAAACTTACACAATTGAGAAAGTCGGCGGCTCCGAAGTTTGAGAAGGCTGTTGAAACGGAGCTTGGCGACCTGGCGATGGGCAAGACGAAGTTTGAAGTCAGTATTGAGCCAATCAAGCCGGGGCCTAAGGGGGCAGATACGGTAGAGTTTCTCATATCCGCGAACCCCGGGGAACCAGTGAAGCCGCTTGCTAAGATCGCCTCCGGTGGTGAAATGTCCAGAATCATGCTCGCACTGAAGTCCGTGACTACCAGCGCATCGGTTCCCACCCTGGTCTTCGACGAGATCGACGCAGGGATCGGCGGAAGAACAGCGCAGGTATTGGGCGACAAGATCGCTTCGCTTGCCAGGCAATGCCAGATAATGTGCGTCACACACTTGCCGCAAGTAGCGAGCAAAGCATCCAGGCACTTTTCGGTTGGAAAAGTCGTGGAAGGCGGGCGGAGCTTTGTGAGGGTGTCGTCGCTCACTGGTGAAGACCGGGTAGCCGAATTGGCTCGAATGCTGGGCGCGGATGAAGCGACAGGCGCAGCGGCGCAGCACGCACGGGAGATGCTATCACTTGCAGATCAAAGGAACAGTTAAACTCGACCGGCGGACAAAAGACCTTGCAAAACGGCTCAAACCCGGCGAGATAGCACTTATAAATCATATAGATATCGACTCCACCGCGGCACGGATGCTGGTTGAAGCAAGGGTGGCAGCGGTGATCAATGCAGCGAAATCGTGCAGTGGTCATTATCCCAACCTTGGGCCGAGAGTGCTGCTGGACGCGGGAATACCGTTGATAGATTACGCCGGTGAGGACCTGTTCGATACGCTCAAAGAGGGCGAGTGCATCGAAATCAAAGGTGGGACAATCTGCCGCGAAGACGGGTGCAAACTGGCGCAGGGTGAGATGCTCACTCACGAGAGCGCCGAGAAGATGATCGAAGCTGCAAAGACCAATCTAGGTGCGGTGCTTGAAGAGTTTGCGGCTAATACGCTGACTTACGTTACCAAGGAAAAGTCCCTCCTGTTGGACCCGTCCACTCTGCCCAACGTGAAGACCGAAATCAATGGCCGCCACGTGCTGGTTGTGGTGCGAGGAGAGAGCTATAAAGAGGACCTGGCGATAATCAGGCATTATATTCGTGACATGAAGCCTGTGCTGATCGGGGTAGATGGTGGAGCCGACGCGCTTATAGAGATGGGATTCAAGCCGGACATCATTATCGGCGATATGGACAGTGTGAGCGATGCGACACTCAAGTGTGGCGCGGAGCTTATTGTCCATGCCTATACCAATGGCAAGGCCCCTGGGCTGCCTCGCGTACAGGCGCTGGGGTTGGAGCCGCATGTGTGCGCGATTCCGGGGACAAGCGAGGACCTGGCGCTGCTCCTGGCTTATGAGAAGGGCGCGGAGCTCATCGTAGCCGTGGGGACACACTCACACCTCATCGACTTCCTGGATAAGGGAAGAAAGGGTATGTCCAGCACATTCCTCACGCGATTGAAAGTCGGTAACCGGCTGGTAGACGCAAAGGGCGTTAGCAAACTTTATCGCGCTCAGCCGAATGTGGGTTACGTAGGCATACTTGCGCTGGCTGCTCTGGTAGTAATATTCACCATTATGGCGCTCTCGCCCGCGATGCAGGACCGCATCCAGATGGTGGTGGATAACCTCAGAGCACAGTTCTGGCAATTTTATACGAAGACACGGCCGTGGGAATGGCGGAGATAGGGGACGGTAAGTGATAGATTTACGCTACCATATATATAGCCTTGCAGCGGTGTTCTTCGCGCTGGCGATAGGGATTGTTATTGGAACATCATTCGCGCGTGGGACCTCGCCCAGTAGCACTGAGCGCAGCACAATCGCTCGCTACGAGAACTCCATGCACGTTCTCAGGCGCGAGATAGAAATGGCTGCGGATGACAGTGCGCAGAAGGCTGACATGGCCAGCAAAAGCGAGGAGTTTTGCCGCGCGGTGCTTCCTACTATTGCAAAAGATCGTTTAGCATGGCGCAATGTGGCGATTGTACAGACCGGTGATTATGATGATCTCTCAGGCAACGTGAAACTGGCCCTGGAGCTTGCCGGAGCGCGGGCAAGCAGTGTGACGGACATCAGCAGGACGTTTCCCTTTGAAAACCATCAAAAGGTGTCCACAGTCCTGATATCATGCGGGTTCGCGCCGCCGGACAATGCAAAAGAAGCGCGGGATATGCTGTTTGGCTTACTCGCCCGCACGGTTACAAGTCCAAATCATCAAAACTTGATATCGAAGATGGAGCAGGCCGGGCTTGGCAAGTTTACTGGCGATTATAACAAATCCAGCCACATGATCGTGCTGGTAGGTGGAGCGGAATCAAAGACGACAGATTTGGGTTCACTTGTGGATTCTCAGCTCATAGCACAACTTGAGGCGCCGGGAGTTATAATTGTTGGATGCGAAGGCAGGCAAGCGTCGAAGTCTTATGTGCCCGAATGGCAAAAGATGGGTGTAGCTACAATCGATAACGTGGATTCAGCTATTGGCCAGATGGCGCTTATCTGCGCTCTTAACGGTGAGAAGGCGCAGTTTGGGGTCAAGGACACAGCGGACCGGTTGATTCCGCAGACTTTGGAGATAAAGTAGTTGGCTCGAATAGCAGTGCTTATACCGGCGTTCAATGAGGAGGATTTGATAGCGCAAACTGTCAAAGCCGCGTTGGAGATGCCGGGAGTGGACGAGGTCGTGGTAATAGACGACGGGTCTGAGGACGAGACACCATTTGTCGCCTATGACGCAGGCGCACGCGTGATCCAGATGGATATGAACTTGGGCAAGGGCGCTGCGATGAACCGTGGCGTGACTGAGTGTGACGCAGACGTCTATCTGATCATTGACGCTGACTTGGGACCGAGCGCATACGAAACCTATAGGCTGCTGGAACCGTTGGCTGCAGACCAGGCGGATATGTCTATCGCAATTATGAAAGCCCCACCTGGACATAAGGGCGGATTCGGTTTCGTGATGAAGTTGGCCAAGTGGGGTATCAGGAAATATGGTGGCACCGTGGTCACAGCGCCGATCTCCGGTCAGAGAGCAATCCGAAAGAAACTGATTGAGGACATCGGCGGATTTGAGATGGGGTTTGGCGTGGAAACCGCGCTCACTATCGACGCACTGCGTAAGGGATATCGCATCGTAGAGGTTCCCCTACCCCTCACCCATCGCGCCACAGGACGTGATTTGAAGGGGTTCATTCACCGGGGCCAGCAGTTTGTACATATCGCGCGGGCGCTGTGGAAGCGGCGCAAATAGCATTGGAGACTTCATGCGGGGTTCTAGTACTACTGAAAAGATAGCATATTGGTTGTTTGCGGACAGGATACCGGTCACGAAGGGGATTATCGTGCTGAATGTGGCTACTCTCCTGGCTGCGGCATTGTCTGGATCGGCTGCATCGCTGTTGTTCGCTTTTTTAGGATTCAACACGCCTACGTTTTTGCAGACTCCATGGACGATGCTGACATATCCTCTTGTATGGCCATCAGTTAATCCTCTTGCAGTCTTCTTCGCCGGATACTGGTTGTGGTTCGCGGGTGGAAGCCTTGAGCGCTCATGGGGAACCAAGAGATTCGCCGGATACTTCTTCACAATGTCGGCCATATCGGCGCTGGGACTGTTTGCCGGAAGTATATTGACCCATGTGCCAATCTCGACATTCGGTTTGTGGCTGCCCCTTGCAGGAGTAACAATATCGTATGCTATGCTCAACCCTGAGCAACAGATACTCTTCTTCTTTGTAATCCCGATCAAACTCAAGTATCTGGCGCTGATCGACGCGATAATACTTTTCGTCTCATATGTGACAATCTCACCACTGCTGGGGGTGTTTGCACTTATTGGCGCTGCGTTCGCTTACTGGTATGTGATGCCTCGCGGCTACCGCGCCCCTCGCAGTGAAGATAGAGGACAGGTCGTTCATGTATACCGCCGCAAGAGAAGCCTTGGGGGCCTAAACCCACTCAACTGGATCCGCGAACGCCGCGAACGGGATAAACTGCGAAAACTGTTCAAGGACTCCGGGTTCAAAGATGATGACACAACGGGACGGTAACGCAACCTCATTGTCCCACTAAAAATCACCAACTGATTATGAGATATTTTATACTTACAATTGTTCTGCTTGCCGTCGCTGCATTCTGGCATCTTATAGTGTTCCGTATGAGCCCGCGCCTCGGGCTTGTGAAGCTCAACTTCAACAAAACCCCCATAATGGCATCCTATGGCATCGTCTCATTCGCCTATATCGCGGCTATTGCTGGTGGGTTAAAACTTGCAGGGCGTATTGATGTAGAGCACATGGTGCTGTATATTGCAGTGATGGCGGCTATGTGGGTGTTAGGGATTATGGATGATGTGTGGGGCACTCGCGAGGTGGGCGGGTTCAAGGGACATTTCAAGAAACTGATACTCGAACGCAAACTGACCACGGGCGCTGTGAAGGCGCTGGGTGGAGGAGTTGTCGGTATTATCGGCGGGTGGTGGCTTAGCGGCGGAGATCCTGCGCGCTGGATCACAGCGGCTCTGTTGATCCCGCTGGCTTCGAATATACTTAACCTGTTTGACCTGCGACCGGGAAGAGCTGTGGCTGTATTTTTTCTGGGAATTGGTGTAACATGGCTGCAAGTAGGCGGTAGCATGTCCGCCCCCCTGCTAGTAGGCACCATATCAGCAGTCACGTTGATATTCTCGATTGTCGATTCGCGGGGGAAGGCAATGATGGGCGACTCCGGGTCCAACATGCTCGGAGCGGCGCTGGGAAT
>JAJFTD010000092.1 GCA_021373255.1 bacterium | reverse complement strand
CTCGCTTAGCCCGCATTATCCGTGATAGAATATTGATTGATAATGAATAACGCAGATCAGATTATGCGGTCCACTTGCCAGTCGCAAAAGACCGCCAAAGAAAACGGCGCGGCTTACATATAACACGCCGCACCAATGCTGCAACAACCCAATAGCCTTTACCCGCATTGTCCAGGTTGTTTCGGGAACAAGTTCCCGAAACGGGAAACGCGCTGTCGCGCTCACCAGATAATGCGAATTGTCCAGCTTATCGGATTATAGCACAGCGCCGCTTGCCGGGTCAAACCGTTTACGGCCCGGCGTAGCCTTACTCGTGGTATGACGCTCATACAGTCGCATCGGTTCCGCAGGCGGGCGTTAACTCAGTGCTAGGGCCTGCTGAATTTATCAAAATCCGCCATAATCTTAATATGCGGCGCCTGTGCCAGCAGCCTCACATTACGCCTGTTCTCGCTCGTTGACAGCCCATCAGGCCGGTGATATACTCTGGTTTGGCCCTAACTCCCTGGGCCGTTTGCCCGCTGTTGTCTATCCGTTGGAGAATTACATGCTGAAAGGCATCGCCAAATCAGACGGTGATGGGTTACCGGAAGATCGCTACGGGATTGTGGTTGCCCTCTCCCACTTGTCAAAGACGCTTAGTGAAGCCAATTCGGGCTCCGCGTTTGTTGCTGCCGCAGAGGCAGGCGCTACATTGTTACGCGTCAAGAAAGCTGTGGTATTCGTCAGAACCAGTAAGCAAGACGACGCATCTCCCACTTCAGAATCCGATCAACTCTCTGTAGCCGGCAGCATAGGTGTGGATGGCGATGAGAAAGCTATCACCTTCGCTCGTGAAATCGCCGAGCAGTCCTTTGTGTCCTCTGGTCCCATTACATATCCTGGAGGGTTCAAACGTAATCCATCTACGGAGCTTAAGCATGCATCCATAAGAGCCGCAATGGGCGTGCCTATGAGAGTGGGCGAAACGCCACTTGGTGCGTTTGTGGTCATGTCCGATAAACCGCATGTCTTCTCTCCATCAGATATCGAGCTTGCCCATGTGGTTGCAAGCCAGGCCGCTCTTGCAGCGTGGCGCACAAGTTTTGCCGATGGCGGATGTAGCCCGGAAGTCCAGGACGAATTAATCGGCCTCGCAAATCGAAAAATCCGCGAGCTTTCGTTGGTGAACCAGGTAAGTGAAGCCGTCAACTCCACCCTCGATCTCGACAAGCTGCTGGATATCGCTCTTGAACAGAGTATGGCCGCTGTTGGCGCGGATGCGGGCTCTTTGATGTTGGTAAACGAAGAGACTAACAAGCTCGAGATTGTGGCGTCGCGGGGGATAGCGCGCAAGTTTGTGGAGAGAACGCAGCAGCCGGTGGGCACAAGTATCGCTGGGTGGGTCGCTGAGCATGGCGAGAGTGTGTTGGTATCCGATGCCCGCGATGACTCGCGCTTCCAGATGCCGTTTTTCCGTGACTACATCTCCTCGTCCGCATCAGTGCCACTCAAGGTGAAAGGCTCTGTGATCGGTGTGTTGAATGTAAACACCATCCGGCCTGACAGGGTGTTCGATGAGCGTGACCTTGAGCTGATGGGCACGGTTGCAAATCAGATGGCGGTCGCCATAGAAAACGCGCGGCTCTACGCTCGTGTGAACCGCCGCACCAAGCAGCTCGATAGCCTTTTGGAGATATCGAGAACCGTCACATCCACGCTCAATCTCGATGAAGTAATGCATCGGGTCTCTGAGACACTGTGCACTGTGCTCCAGCTCGATGTCTGTGCCATTCTACTCTTTGATGACCTTAGCGAACGCTTCAGATTTGGGCATGGGATCGGCCTGAAGACACGGCGAAAGTATGTCTACCACGATCTCGCCGCGCCTCTTGCTAATAAGGTAAGGGCGACCGGTCAAAAGTTGATCTGCCGCGATGTGAACGCTTCTCGCACGCTGCGCACGGAGATATCTAAATCCGAGGGTCTGAAAGCGGCGATCTGTGTTCCACTCAAGCACCACGGCCATTTGGTGGGAGTTGCGGCGGCGTTTGCCCACGAGCCCAGGCTGTTCGCGAAGTCACAAAAGGACATCCTTCGTCCCATAGGCGAACTTGCGGGTATTGCGATTCGTCACGCAAGAGTTTACCGCCAGAAGTTCAAGATAGCCGAAATTTTACAACAGCGACTCGTCCCGGCCGCTGCTCCGCAATTCGACGGCCTGGATATCGGCCACAAGTTCCTCCCGGCCCAGGAGGTTGGTGGAGACTACTACGATTTCATCGACGCCGGGCCAGGCAGGCTCGGTATTGCTTTAGGCGATGTGTCCGGCAGTGACGTGGAAGCCGCTGAATACACGACCATGGGAAAGCATGTTCTCCGCGTGTACGCTCGGGAATACGAGTCGCCCGCGCAGGTGCTGATGAAGACCAACGATATGGTCTGTGAGGACACACGTTCGGATATGTTCATCAGCCTGTTCTACGGAGTAGTTGACACTAAAGCGAAGAAGCTCACATATGCTAACGCAGGTTGTGAGCCCGCTGTTCACTACAAGGCACGCACAGGCAAGTGTTCACTGCTTCGCGCGGATGGTATCCTGTTGGGGATAACGCAGGGCACGGAGTACAGCCGGCGCGAGGTCCGCCTGGGCCAGGGTGACATCATAGCGGCTTATACAGACGGCGTCACTGAGGCTGGAGTAGAGGGACACAGGTTTGGTTCCCAAAGGGTAATGGACCTAATCGCCGCCGATGCCAACCTAACCGCACAACAGATAGCCGACCATCTATACGACGTACTCCTCAAATTCGGCCACGGTCGTACTAAGGACGACACGGCTATGGTGATAATCAAAGTCCAATAGCGAGATGCCGCCGGACGCACAATGTGAACGGAACTAAGCAACGCATAACGCGCAACGCATTAACGCATAACGTACAACGTGATCCATCTTTCCACCTCCAGTAATACCGCCCAAACGCCAATAATCAACATGACTTTGCGTCTCTGAGTGCATGGAGGCTGTTGGTTTGAGACAGGGCGAAATAATGCAACTTGAAATCCCCAGATCCCCGGAATATGTGGCGATAGCGCGCCATGCCGTTGAGGGAATAGCACGGCGGATGCGCTTCGCACCGAACCAGATCGAGGATCTGAAACTGGCGGTTGGTGAAGCATGCACAAACGCTGTAAAGCACGGCTGCGCCACAGAAGACTCACCCACTGTTGAGATCAAATGCGTCGTGCTCCCGGAAGGTCTCTCAGTAGAAATCCGCAACGGTATCGAGGCTGGTGAACTGCCTTGTATTCCCGTCAAGCCTGACCCTACAAAAGAAGGCGGGTTTGGCCTTTACATGATACGGCAGTTGATGGACGAAGTAATCCTTAACTGGGATGCGAACACAGCCATAATCAAGATGCTCAAGAAGATCGGTGCATCGGCTGTTTAGTATCTTCCTTAAGAATACCTTTCATCTCCTCTTGGGAAATCCCCGCTATATGTGGAAGAATCAATCGTCAGAGGTCATTGCATGAAGCTGTGACCGGTGATGGATCGCGAATTCCGTCGGCCAGTCCGACGTATCGAGGTAGTCTGAATGCCACAACTACGCAAAGACCCCGTTACCCACGAGTGGGTAGTCATCGCAACTGGACGCGGCAAGAGGCCAAGCGATTTCAGTAGTGCAAACAATGAAGATGTAACCCTGCGCCCACAGCATATCGAGAAATGCCCGTTCTGCCATGGAAATGAGTCTCAGACCCCGCCTGAAGTCCTTGCCTATCGTGACCCCGGCACCAGGCCGGACACCGCGGGCTGGTGGGTGCGTGTAGTCTCCAACAAGTTTCCCGCACTTGCAATCGAGGGTGAACTCGACCGCGAGGGTGTCGGCATGTACGATTACATGAACGGTGTCGGCGCGCATGAGGTCATTATAGAAACCACCGACCATAATCGCTGCATAGCCACCGTGGGCCGAAAGCAGGCCACAGAGGTTTTCTGGGCGGCTCGCCAGCGGATAATCGACTTGAGCAACGACAAGCGGTTCAAGTATGTCCTGTTGTTCAGAAACCACGGCAAGATCGCTGGGGCGTCGCTGGAGCATCCGCATTCACAGCTCATCGCTCTGCCGATGGTCCCGAAGGACATATCCGAGGAGATGCGTGGGGTCGAGCGATTCTATGAATATCACGACCGCTGTATCTACTGTGACATGATCCGGCAGGAAAGACATTTCGGCAAACGCGTTATAGAAGAGAATGACCAGTTCATCGCATTTGAGCCATTTGCGCCGAAATTCCCGTTCGAGACATGGGTGTTGCCCAAGGAGCACAGGGCGTCACTTACTGAAGAAGACCCGGCAGCGGTGTCCAAGTTCGCGGAGATAGTGCAAAATGTCCTGCGGCGTATCGGCAAGTGCCTGAACTATCCGCCGTATAACTACACCCTGCACACCGCGCCGGTCAACCTGGAGCGTGACCCGCATCCTTATTTCCATTATCACCTCGAGATAATGCCGCGCCTAACCATAGCCGCCGGTTTCGAGATGGGCACAGGTGTCTACATCAACGTAACATCCCCGGAAGATGCCGCTGAGCACCTGAGAGCGGTTGATATTTCCGATATGGACTCTCCTGTAGAGTCCACAATAATTACGCACGCGTAAAGCATAGACGTAGTTTGGAAATCGAACTTTCACCGGGGAGAAGATAACATATTTCTTCTCCCCGGATGAATCGCCTCTACCATATAATCACTCCTGTTTTACTTCGCGCATCTTGGATTCTGACATCGGCTATGTTATAATCGACTAAATCGAGCGATTGACTTTTTATCCGAGGCGCAATGTATGAAACTCTCCACCCGCTCCAGGTATGGTCTCAGAGCAATGTTGGTCCTGGCGATGCATGAAGGCGATGATCCTATGATGACAAAGGAGATCGGCGAAAGGCAAAATTTGCCGGTTACATATCTTGAACAGCTCATGTTGACCCTCAGGAAAGCGGGCTTGGTAAACGCGACGCGTGGTGCTAAGGGTGGTTATGTGCTGGCTCGTGATCCAGGCAAGATCTCGCTGGCTGAGATTGTCGAAGTATTAGAAGGCCCGCTGGACATAGCTGATTGCGCCGATGTTCCAAACTGCTGCCAGATTCCAGAGATTTGTGCTTTCAAGGGTATCTTTGCCCAAGCAAACAAGGCATTATACGATGTATTCGACCGCATGAGTCTGGCGCAAATTGCCGAAGAGCAGAATAATAAGATCGCTTCACATGTAGAGATGTACTATATCTGATTGATCTCCAAGTATTGGATAGGTGGCAATTCGGAGATTCCTACCCAGCGAAGAAATTTATCCTGCCCCTCTCGCCTTGAATGCCCACTTTGCGGTATAATACACGTTAATATAAATTTACCCAGACATGAGGTGACGAATGGCGGTGGACGATAGAACGATGAATTCGGGAGCAGAGGTTGAGCGCGATGGACGTTCGGCGAGCGAGTTGTTCGGCTCGGGCAAGGGCCTCACTTACGATGACTTCATCGTTTTGCCGGGCTACATCGATTTCCAGGCCAGCGAAGTCGACCTGGAAACAAATGTGACGCGCAACATCAAGATCAAGCGGCCTATAGTAAGCTCCCCCATGGACACGGTGACGGAGTGGAAAATGGCTGCGTATCTCGCACTGCTGGGCGGGATAGGCATTATTCACTACAATAACACCGTAGATGCACAGGCTGAACACGTGCGCAAGGTCAAGCGATTTGAGAACGGGTTTATTGTCGACCCTGTAGTCCTCAGCCCGCGCAACACGGTGCACGACGTTGACACAATTAAACTCAATCATGGCTTCTCCGGCATACCGATCACCGAAGATGGCACGCTTAACTCCAAACTTGTAGGAATCGTCACCAACCGCGACATCGACTTCGAAAAAGACCGCACCAAGCCACTCTCTGAGGTTATGACCACTAACCTGATCACTGCACGTGAGGGTGTGACCCTCCACGAGGCAAACCAGATACTGAAACAGAGTAAGAGGGGCAAGCTGCCTGTGGTTGATGACCAGTTCAGGCTGGTGGCGCTGCTGTCGCGCACCGACCTTTTGAAAAACAAAGATTTCCCCTACGCATCAAAGAGCGAGGACAAGCAGCTCCTAGTCGGCGCTGCGGTTTCTACCAGGCCCGAAGATCGTGAGCGTGTCGAGGCGCTTGCTGCGGCTGGTGTCGATGTGCTCCTTATCGATTCCGCTCAGGGTTACTCAGCGTTTCAGATCGAGATGCTCAGGTTCATCAAGGAGCATTTCCCTGAGATCGATGTGATAGCGGGCAACGTGGTCACTATGGAGCAATCTCGTGCTCTGATCGAAGCCGGTGCTGATTCACTCAGAATTGGAATGGGCCCTGGATCGATATGTATTACGCAGACTATGATGGCTGTCGGCAGGCCGCAGGCTTCGGCTGTTTATCACACAGCTAACTACGCCAGGCGGCACAGCGTCCCTGTGATAGCCGACGGAGGCATTCAGGGCATCGGGCATATCGCCAAGGCGCTGTCAGTCGGTGCAGGTGCTGTGATGGCGGGCTACCTGCTCGCAGGCACTGCCGAGTCGCCGGGTGATTACTTCTACGAGAACGGTATGCGGGTGAAGCGATATCGTGGCATGGCGAGTGTCGAGGCGATGAACGCAGGCGGCGGCAAGAGATATCTCAATGAGGACAACAAGGTCCTCGTGCCCCAGGGCGTGAGCGGAACAGTTCTGGACCGTGGTTCCCTGGCTGATTACGTGCCATACCTTATGAAGGGCCTGCAACAGAGCTTCCAGGATATGGGCCACCAGAGCGTCACTTCGCTGCGTGAGGCGCTTTACTCAGGCAATCTACGCTTCGAGCACCGCACAGCAGCCGCGCAAGCCGAGGGCACAGTCCACAGCCTCCATTCCTATAGCCCGCCCCGATTCGGCAACATCCGAGTCGATAGCTTCTAGTTGGGGATGGGTTGTGCGTTACGCGTTAATGCGTTGTGTGTTGACATACCTACCTGGATGTTGATTTCTGGTAGAGCGGCCTGCGAAGTTGGTTGTCTGTTCAACTCATTTCCTGACTGTGCTACGATGGAGCATCCACGCAGCATAGTATAATTTTAGTAGTAACCAATCAGGTCAGGGAGGAATCGACTGGTGCAGAATGATCAACCGGCTGACAGGCCATTAATGACTAGTATCGACGATGCAGACAGTTGCATAGCAAAGCTCTCCGACCCAGACCCGTGTGTGATTGCCGAGGGAGCTTTCGGCCTTTCCTGGCACGGTGACTCACGTAACAATGCACGGCTTCTCCCACTGCTTGAGCACAACGATGAATGCGTTCGCTGGGCAGCCATAATGGGGCTGGCAAACGTGGTGACTGGGCACGTCGAGGAGGCCCTCGTCAATCTCTGCGCCAGCGACCCGGTAGCTCGGGTTAGAGCCGCGTCCGTCTCGCGGCTGGCACACGGTAGTAAGAAGGCAATGGCAGCAATCGCAACCGCTGCGGATGATCCATACCCGGAAGTGCGGATCCAGGTCGCCATGGCTTTCATCTGGCGGCGGTGCAGACTCGGGACGCGAGTTCTTAGGCGTATGCTTACCGATCCGATCTGGAAAGTGCGTTGGGCAGCATGTTCGGTACTGCTCCAGCACAAGATCATAGATGCCCGCGTGATCAATGCAGTTGAACAGCTGTCACAGGAGCCGGAAGCTGCCCAGCATGATGTGAATATGCTGGCTCTGCGGGAAGAACTCCACACTCGGCTCAGAGAGAGTGAGCACTTGGCCGACATCATCTCGGGCTCTAGAACAACCCAGGAGATGCTGGACTATGCCCGGGAGCTTGCGGCCACGCGTCGGGGCCTTTGGGGCATCATCCGAAGCTAACGTCTTGCGTATCAATGGAGTATAGAGTCAATTCCAAAGCAGTTGATGAGATCTTTTACAATTTGGCATGCCAGCTTCCGAATCGCCACCCCCATTACTTCCGCAGTCTCCTGAGAACTGCCAGGTTCGCCCGATCCTGTTCCAGATCATCGCCTCCCGGTGTCTCGATAATGCCGGGCAGGTTAGCTGTAAAAGGATGGTGAAGTATCGCCCGGAACCCTTCCTCGCCAATCTGCCCCAGGCCTATATGGTAATGCCTATCTGCGTGCGAACCTAAATCTTTCTGGGTGTCATTCAGGTGCACTACTTTTAACCTGTCCAACCCCACATATTTGTCCAACTCGCCGAACATAGCCAATACACCCTCTTCTGAAGAGATATCATAACCCGATCCCCACAGGTGCGCGGTGTCGATGCATATCCCAACACGCTCGATCACATCTGACATCCCATCGAGAATATCACCTATGTGCTCGAAACGTGACCCGATGCTGTTTCCTGCGCCCGCGCCAAGTTCCAGCGCAATAGTGGGGTGGGGGTCGGCATCCAGCGCATATCTTACAGCCTCATGTATTCGCTTGATTCCAACCTCATACCCTGCGCCTTTGTGGCTTCCGATATGAGTGACTATATACTCAGCGCCCAGCAGCGCCGCGCGCCGAACTGCATCTGCCAGTGCTTCACGGCTCTTATGCCATATATCATCTTCCGGTGACGCGAGATTGAGCAGGTAAGGGGTGTGCACGATAATGGGACGCATCGACAGGCGTGATGTCTTCTCATAGAACTCTGCGGCGATGACTGGGTTCAGGGGTGTGCGTGTCCAGCTATTGGGGTTGCCGGAGAAGAGCTGGACCGTCTCGCACTCAAGTTCGAGAGCGCGGTCCAGCGCCTTGACCAACCCCTGGGCTATTCGTATGTGAACTCCCAGGCGCACTTAGTCTTCGTCGTCTTCCGGTCCGAGGTCCATGTCAGTGGGTGAGTAGCTGAACGAGCTGAGTTCCTCGGCACGGAAAACCGTCACCAGCAGGTCTTCTCGTTCAAAGCTCGGGAGGTAGGATGAGACGATATCCTCATCAATTGCCTCAAGCAGATCCTCTTCCTCCGGGACCGTCAGGTCAACCTCAAGGAGCAGGGCAGCATGAATCGTATCGTGGGCATAATGCAGGTGAACCTGTCCCACGCGGGTGTCCCCCTCCCAGATGATATAAATTTCCGAGGCTGCGGTGCGCACCAGGCGCGATAGCTTAAACTGGGTCTTGCCGCTGTTTTCCAATGGAAGCCTCCTGTGGTGAGTCGTATGTCGGCGCTCGGATAGTATCCCACTTTTTACCCCTAAAGGTCAAGAGTTCGCACTTTTTGGTAGTGGCATTGTATGGCGTGATGATCTTTGTTGCTACGAAGGCGAGTGCTGGGCGTAAGCTCACGCCATGTTAGCATTATGTTATGGATGCCCAGCACTCACTTTTTTTAGGTGTAGCCATAAAGAAAATTTAGAAGTCAATCAAGGAACCATGCATGGCTTCGTCGAAGTAGTATAAGGTGTTGTTTATGCCGCGGTTGTGGCTTATACACTGATTATTTTCTGGAGGACCATTAGCAGAGTTATGGCAGCTAAAGTAGACAAAGATAAGTGCGCCGGCTGCGGCCCATGCGCTGATGCTTGCCCGGTTGAAGCGATCAAGATCGAGGACAACCTTGCAGTAGTGGACGGCGACGCTTGCATCGATTGTGGCGCTTGCGCTGATGCTTGCCCGAGTGAAGCCATTTCAGTCGACTAATGTTGACGCTGCTGAGGCTCGTTCGTGCGGGCCTCAGCGAACACCAATCTTGCAATAGCTTAATACCAAAGTGTTTTGGCGGCTTATAAAGCTGCGGTAAATTATTATTTTCACGAGTGAGGCGAGCTGGGTTAGAGAGCGCTGGTGACAATTGCCGAGCTTGACTTCTGTCACAGGAGAGAGTAAACTAGAATCAGGGTAGGTCTGTTTTGACCAGCCCTGATGTCTGGGAGCCTCTCGGACGGATCTCGACCCGGGTTACCCGCCCGTAATATCCGGCCCAGACAAATGAAAGGGGGACTGTCTTCCCTATGCATGTCGGTGATACAGTCTTACACCCACGTTACGGCGTCGGAACTATTGACGCTATTGAGCAGCGAGTACAGGATGGCGAATGCCGCGAGTACTATGTGATCCCCAAACCATCTCTCTCCTCAACCATCTTCGTCCCCGTTGATGCAGCCGACGAGGTCGGTCTTCGGCCCGTTGCTTCCCCGGATACCCTCCAGGAAGCATTGGATATCCTTTCAGGTGAAGGCGACGTGCCCAAGAACGAAGGAGTCAAGAACCTGATATGGGGCGATCCCATTGCGCTTGCGGGCGCTATTCGTCGAGGTGTTACGGAGCCCAAATCACGCTACCCCAAAGTAAGCGAGCAGCATCAGTTGAAGCGAGCAAAGAAGCTTCTGTCTGAAGAACTCGAGGTTGTGCTTGGGTTATCTGAAGAGAGCATCGGCGCATTATTCGATGGCTCCAAGTCACCCATCGGCGGCCACGTTTCTGCAGCGGTATTGTAGCAGTTAAATCGCTGAGACACTGAAGGGGTTATTCATCCCTTCAGTGGTTCAGGGAGAGTGCTACGTGACGTTTTGAGCCCGGTGGATTCGGCATCAGGATGCCGAACCAACAAAGAGTTATCTCTTCATTCCATTTCGCGCTTTCGCGTTGTCGCGATTAAAACGCGCTTATGAAAGCATCTCCACAAAGCTCTCTATTCTGATCTTCGTCCGCGCGTCGAGCGTTGTGGGCGAATCTCCCTCGATAGTGAGTATGGGCACGTTTATGCGTTTGCGGATGATGATGTCTTGTATCTGCCTGAAGCAGAAGCTCTGCGTGTAGTGTATCAACCCTGCTATATTGCGCCGCTGGGTTTCATGTTTTATGTCCTCTATCCGTGCAAAGACATCATAGGGGTAGGTATAGAACGCATATTGCTCTACTATGTCCTCAGTCTCGAACGGCATCGAAAACTGCCTCTGGACCTCGTTGAATACCACGCTCACCCCAAGGCTCTGGAGATATTCATAGAAATCCGTGTATATTGGAGGCACGCCGATATATCCCAGCCGCAGTCCTGTGTTGACTGCGGGAGATGTCTTTTCCAGCCGCACGTCGACTTCAGCCTCGAATGCGTCAGGATTACCCAGAAAATCGCTGCAGTTGATGAGATAGTAGTGGTTTTCAAACGATGTGACGCTGCCCTGCTGCCAGGTAAGATCATCCAGTTGCCACACTTTTCGACGAATGCGGTCCAGCCGCCGCTTCCACGCGATGGTATCTTCCCAAGTGGTTCCGAGGCGGTCGATCAGCTTGGCCAACTGCGTCCGTAGGAGCTCATTATCGCGTCCATAAGGAAATGAGAACGGGATGATCTCCATGCCCTGCATCGCCATTGTCTCGACCATTGCCTGCGTCTGCGAGCAATCGCCTTCAACCACGGCTATTACAGCGTCCACCCCGCTCCTCTTGGCTGCCGAGTATATCCCCTTGATCCACCCGCAGGCGCTTCTGGGATAGCCTTCATACTCAGCCTCGGTGACCATTACGGCTGCATCATCAGCGGTTATAAATATATTATTCAAATCGACCGGCACGCACCCCGCCGCGTATATCACCTCGACAGGCACGGTGGTCGTAATTCCTATTCTTCTCATAAAATGTTAACTAATAATACCTTGTTTGGTATATGTACTATCTGTTCCCTCGCCCTGGGGGCTTTCGCATTTCTTTCGGAAACGCTGTCGCCTGAGAGGAGATACATTGTGCGCTCGGAGGTTTCGGGAAAAGGGTTTCCCGAAACAACCTTTGTTGTCTCTTCGACTATCGACCGTCAAAGGTGCCGCTGGATCTCTCTTCGACGCATGACGCGTGACGCCGGACGCACGACCCAATCAACGCGCAACGCATAACGCATTAACGCACAACGTAATCTAAAGTATCCCCAGCATCTTATGACACTGCGGGATCACGCGGACATCATCCAGGGTTTGCGAGGCTACTTCTTGCAACCTTATCAGCCGCATGCCGGGCATATATTCACCGCTTACAGGTTGGATGACCAGTGGTATCCATGCATCCACGGCTGCGATCAGATCAGCGACCCGGTGCATTTCTTCGTCTGTGGTTTCGTTGGAGACTACAGTCTTCGCGAAAACCGCCGCTCGCCTTGCAATTTCCAGGAAGAGTGTGTGTTCTTCCCATAAGTCATTCATCCCACTGGCGCTGGGTAGTTTGATGTCCATGGCTACCACATCCACATTCTGGATCACACGTGCCAGTTCCGACGGCAGCGAACCGTTTGTTTCCAGATGCGTGGTAAAGCCATTTTCCTGAAGTCTGCTCAACAGGTGGCCGACAAATTCCACCTGCACCAGCGGTTCCCCTCCGGTCAGTGTAATTACTTCAGAGCCAAGCCGTTTGCATGCAGCCACTACGGTTTCGACGCCGATCCTGTTGGGTAATTCTTCGAAGCGCGCTTCACCGGGAGCCTGCTCGATACGGCATGTTGGTGGAGTGTCTTCGCGCGCGAGAGCTGTGTCGCAGTAGGAGCACGCCAGGTTGCAGCCTGCTAAGCGGACGAACGTTTGCCGTTGCCCGCAGTATAGCCCTTCGCCCTGGATGGAGGCGAATATTTCATTTGTCCAACCGTGCAGAATGTCTTCGGGCAAAATGGCTATTCCTCCCGCACGTAGGTGGCGCATGATGTGGGGGTTTCCCAAACACTTACACTGTGCACCATCTCGCTTTCGGATGCGATGCGATCGAAAAAGAATTTTGCTATATTTTCTGCAGTCGGATTTTGTATCGAAAACTCCGGCAATTCGTTAATATACCTGTGGTCCATGTAATCTATGATTGACTTGAGCATAGATTTCGCCTTGCGAAAATCGATTGCCATGCCCATATCGTCCAGCGAACCTGCGTGAAACCGCACCACCACCTTGTAAGTGTGGCCGTGCAACCGCTGGCAATTACCCTGATAATTTCTAAGACAATGGGCGGCATCGAAACTATCTTCTATGGCGATCTCATACATAATAATAGGCACTCCTTGAATAAACAATTATATCATGATCACCCGATAAGATTTGATATAACAGCTCAGGGTTTGTTGCTTCGGTAGCAGTGAATTTAGTCTTTCTGTTCAATCTATTCATACTCCGCTACCGAAGCCACCGGACATGCTAACCTATCGAGCTATAGTAAAAAAGTGCAACAATATGAGCAGATGGCATAGTCATTATATGCGATGGATGATCTACTCGGCGGCTTCGGCAGCGCGATTGGATTAAATTGAGAGGTTAGCGTAAGATTCACTGCTACCGAAGCAACGAAGTCGACTCGTGGCGACAGCAGACTCGCAGAGACTGCGATAGCCTTCGCCGACTGCTTTCTCAGTCCACGCAGGTGGACTTTGTGCCTTTGTTGCAGTGACTTCAGTCGCAGGGGCACTGCTCATTCGCTAAGATACATTCTTGATTTGACACCTTCGTGCGTGCACTTCTATAATCATAAGTAACGTTTGGAGCAGGAAAAGTATGAACTCTCCCACATCGCGAAGATCGACATCATCCGGCCGCGGCAGGAGGAGCCGGCTTAGGACAGTTGTTACTGTTCTGCAGGCGCTTATCCTGCTGGGCGTGAGCGCCTCAGTAGGTATAGCGCTGGGATTGTTCATCAACCTATCAGGCGTATTGCCGTCAGTCGGTAATTTTGAAGCCCCCGAAGCGACTATTATTTACTCCAGCGATGGGGTTATACTCGGCAGAATATTCCAGGAAGATCGCACCAACGTGCCGTTGCGAGATATCCCCAAGAACCTGCGCGACGCCACCGTAGCTATAGAAGACAGCCGCTTTTACCATCACTCCGGTGTCGATATGCGAGGTATTGCGCGCGCCATTTGGAAAAACGTGACCGGGCAGCGTATGGCACAGGGTGGAAGCACTATCACTCAGCAGCTTGCCAGGAACGTCTACCTCACCCGGCGCAAGTCTTTGAGCCGTAAGGTGCAGGAAGCCGTGCTCGCTATCCTGATGGAGCGCAACTTTAAGAAAGATAAGATTCTCGAGCTTTACCTCAATCAGGTTTACTACGGCAGCGGGGCGTTCGGTGTGCAGGCGGCATCGAGAGTATACTTCGGTAAAGATGTTGATCAGCTTGACCTGTCCGAGTGCGCCTTGATCGCCGGTCTCCCGCAGAAGCCATCCGGCTATTCACCGCACGAAGATGAAGAGGCAGCTCTGGACAGGCGTGATGTGGTGCTGAACCGCATGGCCGAGCTTGAAATTATCAGCCAGGAAGATTGTAACAAGGCCAAGGCTGAGTCGATCAGGATTGTCCCCAGAGCTGCGGGGCGGACTACATACAAAGCACCGCACTTCGTGGACTATGTCACCAAGCAGCTTCGTGAACGATATGGCGACGATGTGCTCTTCAAGGGCGGCTTGAGAGTATATACTACCCTCAACTACGATATGCAGAAGATTGCAGAAATTGCCCTGCGCGAGGGTGTCCATAAGCATGAGAAGCTGCGGCGTGTCAGCGAGGGGTGCTTTATCGCTATTGAGCCATCCAACGGTTATATCCGCGCGATGGTCGGAAGCGTTGACCCGGCCAGCCACTTCAATCGCTGTGTTCAGGCATCCCGGCAACCCGGCAGTTCGTTCAAGGCGTTCGTATATACGGCCGCAATGGCAGCCGGTATGCGGCCTACGGACCGGGTTGTGGATAGCCCTATAGCCATCCCTGACGGTACCGGCAAGGTTTGGGCCCCAAGGAACTACGACGACAAGTGGCATGGAACGGTAACGCTGGAGTCGGCGGTGGCCCGTTCGATCAATATACCGGCAATCAAAGTGGCTCAGAAGGTCGGCATTCAAAACGTTATCAGATACGCGCAGTTGATGGGCATTACGTCCAAACTTGAACCGTATTTATCCACTGCTATCGGTGGTATCGGTGGGCTTCATCCCATAGAAATGGCTTCTGCCTACGGCACATTTGCGAATGACGGCGTCCATGTCGAGTCTTGTGCGGTTACCCGAGTGACTAACAGCCGGGGTGAGATCATCGAAGACTATCTGCCGGAAGGCAAACGGGTGATCCCCACGCGTGTCAACTCTGAGATGGACAAGATGCTCAGGGGGGTTGTTGTAAGCCATGGCGGCACAGGATATGCCGTGAGGGATGTATCAGGCGCCAGAGGCAAGACAGGCACCACCAACGACGACAGGGATGCGTGGTTCATCGGCTACGTCCCCAACAAACTGGTTGCGGCGTGCTGGGTAGGTAATGATAATTATCAGCCGATGCACCGTGCATTTGGTGGCTTTGTGTGTGCGCCTATCTGGAAAGAATTTATGCTCAAGTCGCTTCCCATTTTCGAAAGAGTGCACAGAGATTCGCAGGTCGCTGTGCGCAGGGAAGATCATCCCACTCAAGTCAAAGAAGTTCAGCCCAGGCAGGACAGGCCTGAGCGGACGAATGAAGAACGGCCGCAGCCGGCGGCGGATGTGACGGCAACGGATGATTCCGATGTAGTCACAGCCACGGTATGCGATGAGAGCCAGCTTTTGGCAACAGCCGGTTGCCCATCGAAACACACTGAGAAATTCCTTAGGGGCACCGAGCCTACTATGTATTGCACACTCCATAAGTCCCGTCGCACCGAAACTCCGCGAGAAACTACCTCGCGCAGGACGACAGAGCCTGATGTGCAATATGTGACAGTGGTGGTGTGTCGTGAAACGGGAATGCTGGCTACGCGGAACTGTCCGTCCGAAAGAAAGCGTATCCCGATTGATGAGGTCCCAACTCAAGTCTGCACCGTACATGGACGCTCTCGCGAATAGTATCAATGTCGAATCAATACGAAGATCGCAAACTGCAGCTTTCCCGGATCAACCAATTCGTGGTTGTTGTTGTGATCCTGTTCTTCATTCTGCTTAGCCGCCTCTGGTATTTGCAAGTTGCGCTGGGGGATGATTTGCTCAGGCAGTCCGAGGCAAACAGGATCAAATTGCTGCGTACGCGTGCCCCACGTGGTACTATTGTTGATCGAAAAGGCAGAATCCTGGCCACCAGTAGACCCCAGTTTGTGGTCCTCGCCACCCCAGAGGTCGTCAAGCGAGATAAAGACGCCATGCACACCCTCTGCGGAATACTCCAGATATCCCACGAGGAACTTGTCGCCAGGTTGAAGACCGGCATAGGTAAGGATAGGGTGCGTCCCGGCTCACCTGTACGGGTGGAGGTGGACGTTCCGCTTGCGACTGTGGCTCGCATCGGTGAGTTGAGGATGAAGCTGCCTGGAGTAAGCGTGGAACTCGATAACCTCCGTTATTATCCCGATGGACCTGCTGTGGCCCATATTATGGGCTATCTCGGCAAGATTAGTGAAGATCAATATAACGAGTCCGAGAGAACGGGGAAGAACTATCGGATGGATGACTACGTAGGTAAGGCGGGTATTGAGAAAGAATATGAGGATCTTCTCAGGGGTATAGATGGCGGCAAGCAGGTCGAAGTGAATGCAATGGGCCGGGTTGTCCGCATTCTTGGCGATAAACGCCCTGTATCCGGTAAGACGCTCAAACTCACCATTGACCGCGACCTTCAAGTTGCCGCTGAACGTTCTATGGGCAACCAGACCGGCGCATGCGTGGCGATAGACCCCAGGACAGGCGCTGTATTGGCGATGGTCAGCAAGCCCGCGTATGACCCCAACCTTTTCGTGAAGCCCCTCAAGGAGGCCGATTGGGATGAGATCACGGCTAAGAAAGCCCTCCAAAACAGGGCTGTTAATAACGTTTATCCACCAGGTTCCACCTACAAGCCAATGGTCGCCCTTGCCGGTTTGAAGTATGACCAATGCGACATCCATACCACTGTGAGCTGTCCTGGATCGTTCCATTTCGGGCGAACGTTCCGCTGCTGGAAGAGGCACGGTGGGGGAGTGGACTTCCGCCGGGCTATTGCTGAATCGTGCGATGTATGGTTCTACAAGCTCGGCTTGCGGTTAGGTGTTGACCGGATTGGTGAAGTCGTAAAGCAGTTCGGCCTTGGTGAAGCGACAGGTATCGACCTTCCTAACGAAAGCCGCTACAAAGACAACCACGTGGGCACGGTGCCGACTACGAAATGGAAGAAAGAGCGGTTCCGCACCCCGGAGATGCAGAAATGGTATCCAGGCGAAACCCCAAGCTGCAGCATCGGCCAGGGTTACGACGAGGCCAGCCCGCTCCAGATGGCGCTTTCCGCCGCCACGGTATCCAACAGGGGTAAGCTCTACCGGCCATACTTGCTTGATGAAGTGTTGGATCGGAATGACAAAGTCGTGCGGCGTACAAAATCGGTGCTTCGCAGGACTGTTGATGGCACACCCGAGCAGTTCGATATGGTGAGGATGGCGATGCGTTCCACCGTTACAAACGGCACCGGTCGGGTCGTCAACATCCCCGGAATCGCCGTCGCTGGAAAAACAGGATCAGCCGAGAACCGCGGCGCTGCCCACGCGTGGTTCATCTGCTTCGCTCCCGTGGATAACCCCAAAATAGCCATCGCCTGTATAATTGAACACGGCCGCCACGGAGCCAGCGCTGCCGCCCCAGTCTGCCGCGCTATAATGGACATCTACTTCGGCAAAAAGAAAATCCAGGAAATCGACTCAGGCAAGGTGAGAGCGGTAGGGGATTAATTTAGTTTGATGGCTGGATGGTTTGATGGTCTGATGGTCGAAGAGACAACGCATGTTGGTTCGGCATCCTGATGCCGAATCCGCCGGACACACAGCGTGGAATGATTTCCGAATCCCGTCCCCCATTAAGTTGTTTCGGGAAACCCTTTTCCCGAAACCGCCGGACGCACTATCTGTGATATGTCCCCAGAATCGCTGAAGAGATGAATGAACCCGCATTATTCGTGATAAGATAGAACACCACCCTAGTGCTGGTGGTGTTCGGCTAAGGTAAATAATGCGGGTGAAATGAAAGGCTGAATGGCTAACGCCGGGCACTTGCACATTCTCATTCAGCGTCTTCATATCCTTCAGTGTTTCAGCGATTCAGATCATCTCCCGTGCCTTCTCAATCTGCCTCTTAACTTCGGACAGCGCCGTGCCGCCGGTGGCGCTTCTTGCGGCTACACTGGCTTCTACGGTGAGCGCAGAGGCGACATCATCGGCTGACTCGGGTGCGAAGCGGTGTATCTCGTCTATAGTTAGGTCGAAAAGTTCTTTGTTGTTCTCGACGCAGTAGGCTACCAGCGATCCCACTTGCTCGTGAGCGGATCTGAACGGTATTCCCTTGCGCACCAGGTGGTCAGCGAGGTCGGTGGCGGTGGAATAGGCTTCGCCTGCGGCTGCGTGCATGCGTGGAACGTTGAACTTCGCTGTTTCCAACATCAACGCGAAGACGGTGAGCGAGAGCTGCACGGTGTCCACGGTATCAAACAACGGCTCCTTGTCCTCTTGAAGGTCCCTGTTGTAGGCCATCGGAAGGCCTTTCTGGAGGGTGAGCAGCGACATCAGGTCGCCTATGACCCGCGCACTCTTCCCACGCACCAGTTCGGCTACATCCGGATTTTTCTTCTGCGGCATGATGGACGATCCGGTGGTGACGGAATCGTCGAGGTCCACGAATTTGAACTCCGACGTGTTCCAAATGATAATCTCCTCAGAAAACCGGCTGAGGTGCACCATAATTATCGCCGCTGCTGATAGAAACTCCGATATGAAGTCACGATCTGCGACTGAATCCATGCTGTTGTCCGATACCGCCGCGAACCCCAGGGACTGCGCGACCATCTTGCGATCGATAGAGAACGTAGTCCCAGCCAGTGCGCCGGAGCCAAGTGGCAGCACATCAACCCGCTTGAGGCAGTCCAGCATCCGCCCCTTGTCTCGTTCGAGCATCCAGAAATAAGCCATCAAGTGGTGGCCGAGGAGCACGGGCTGAGCGTGTTGGAGATGAGTATAACCTGGCAGAATGACTTCGGCGTTCTTCTCAGCTTGGTCCACCAGCACCTTCTGCAAATCCCTGATCAACCCCACAGTGCGGGTGATCTCATCTTTCAGAAATAACCGAATATCTGTGCAGACCTGGTCGTTCCTGCTGCGCGCGGTATGCAGCCGTCCCGCAATGTCACCAATCTTCTCAAACAGCAGCTTCTCGACGTTCATGTGCACGTCTTCCGCGCTCGCATCAAACTTAATGCTGCCGGAAATGGCGTCATCGAGTATCGACCGCAACCCCTGCACGATTTTCCTGGCGTCGTCTTCAGGAATAATCCCGCACTTGCCAAGCATCTTGGCGTGAGCGATGCTCCCCTTGATGTCGTGCTCAATCAGCCGTGAATCGAACGATATCGACTCTGTAAAAGCCTCCACGGCCTTATCTGTTGATTTGGAGAACCTGCCTCCCCAGAGTTTTTTTGCCAAGATTGGTGCTCCTTAATGTGCTCTGAACCACTGAGACACTGAATGAGGTGAAAAGATGAATGTTGTTGATCGACACATGCTCAAATTCATCTGCTCACTCCCTTCATCCCTTCAGTGGTTCAGGAGATGCTATCCTGCCAGCAAGTCGTCTTACTTCGATCTTCGGCCCACCGAAGTTGATGAGAAGCGCAATTGGATATCCTGAAGCCTTAAGATAAGAGATAGTTTGAATAATCGCGACCTCGTCCAGAGCGGCCTTGGCCTTGATCTCTAGCAGGCAATCCTCAACCACGAAGTCAATGCGCTTCTTCCCCAACACGAGATCTTTATACCTGACCTCAATATCTACTTCGCGAGTGGCTTCCAGTCCTGCAGCAACAAGCTCCCGATGCAAAGCCCGCTGATAGAACACCTCTTCAAATCCAGGCCCCAGCGTCTTATGAACTTCGACAGCGCAGGCGATGATACGTGAGGTCAAGTCGGACAACGGGTAACGCGGGTCTTGATAATCATTGGCAGCATTCATTCTGCTTCTCCCTCACGCGTTCTGAACCACTGAGACACTGAATGAGGTGAAAAGATGAATGTTGTTGATCGACACATGCTCAAATTCATCTGTTCACTCCCCTTCATCCCTTCAGTGGTTCAGTAAATCCCAAACGTTTCTTCTTCAAACTTCGCCAGCAGATCATCTGTCTCCCGAATCCGCGTTTTAGCAATCTTTTTCGCTTTGTCCGAGGTAAGTGCTGCTATACACATTTCGCGGTATCTCTTGGTTGTTGCAACGGCTCCTTGTAAGTTCCTTGGCCACATCGAAAACACACGCAGGGTTCCCACTACACCCAACAGGTCTAATGCGTCTGCGTCGGTGAACAAGATGGATTCGATGCTCCTGTCCGCCGGGCCGCCGTGGTGGTTCACGATGATCTCAAGCACTAGTTCTTTCAGATCATCCGGGCACCCACGCTCTTCGAGAAACCCGCGCGCCACTTCCGCTGATCTTATGTTATGATCGACTCCACTGACCATCCACTTTTCATAACCGCCCCAATCGTGAAGATACGCCGCAAGCCATACAGCCTCGTGGTCGTATTCAACGCCTTCACCAAGCATAGCCACCAGATGCAGCAGCCGCTCAGAGTGCTGAATCGCCCAATCTCCACCATACTCGTGGTTCAACCGTGCAATTTCATCATGATCCATGCTAAGCCTCCAATACAAAACAACTGAGAGCAGGGAGTTGCTATTGTCTGAGGGGAGGTTTCGGGACGGGGGGCGTCCCGAAACAACGTGCCGACGTTAGTTTCTAGCCCCCATCCCCAAATTCCCGACTCCCGGACCTCCGGACAAAGGCCCCCCGGACTAATCTTTCACCGTCAAATACATCCGAGACTGCATTCCGTGGGCCTTAACGATTCCCACCGCCTCGCTCTGATCGAAGGTCTTGGAGTCAAACGACGCCAGGTCTTCATTATAGAGCGCATACTTGCTTGCGCGGCCGATCACCTGTGCGCTGCCCTTGAAGAGTCGCATGGTGACGGTGCCGGTAACCCTCGGCTGGATAGCGTTGATGAACGCTTCGAGATCGTCCTTGAACGGGTCGAACCAGAGGCCTTCATAAGCCAACTTGCCCCACTGCTGATCGACGGACACTTTGAA
>JAJFTD010000056.1 GCA_021373255.1 bacterium | reverse complement strand
GCACCGGCAAGAGAATCCGGCTGACTGTGTTGGGACACACTCTTCGCGGCGGAAACCCTACCTACGTTGATCGCTGTCTGGCGCGCGAGTTCGGCGAAGCTGCATTTAACCTGCTGGTTTCCGGTGAATCCGGCAGAATGGTCACATGGTCCCTCGGCAAAACAGGGCATGTCGCCCTTTCAGATATCACCGGCAAGACCCGAAATTTCGACCTAGCGAAATACCGAGCGGTGAATGGGGATTAATACGTTTACTTAACGCATGCGAGAGGGCCTTTTAATCGCGACAGCGCGAAAGGGTGAAAACACGAAAGGGAGAAAAGAAATAACGCAAGTTGTTTCGGGAAACCCTTTTCCCGAAACCGCCCCTTGGGCAACAGTGGTTCTGAAAGAACCGCGAGAGCCGGACGCACAATGTAACCCGATATAAGCAGTCTAATTCTCTTCCGAACAATCCCTCGAAATACCAAGTGTGGTCAAGACATTGTCGATTGCTGGGGTGTCTCTTTCGAGTACAGGCACTGGCAGCATGTAGCGGACCGGATACTCCAGATCTCCGCTTATCATCTGTACAAGAATCTCCGACGCAATCTCACCTGCTCTGGTAAAATCGGGTCTGCTGGTGGTGAAGCTGGGGCGAATCATACGCCCGGCTGGGATATCATCAAAGCCGACTATTTCCAATTCGTCAGGTATTGATATATCGAGTTCGCGTGCGATGCTGATTGTCATTGCAGCGATGGTGTCTTCAACGGCAATCAGGGCTGTGGGCCGATTTGTTTGTTCACGCCACGCATAGAGAAGATCGGCAAGCGACTGGACCGACGCCTGATCGCTGTCACTATTGACTCCCCAGATGTCAGATTCTACAACAGGCTTGCCCGCATCGGCCATGACATGCCGGTAGCCTTTATAGCGATTTGCTATAGACTGGTTCGGCAGGCCAGCCCTCACGGTGCGGAACTGCATAAACGCGATCCGCTTATGCCCTCGGGCTAGCAAGTGGCGGGTCATGTTTCTTCCGAGATTATAGTTGTCGAAGATTACCTGAGAGCGGTTCTGTGAAGGGATTCCCATGTCGACCAGGACCATTGGGAAATCAAGATGCACCTTATTGATGTAATCATTAGCAGCTTGCTCAGGAGTTCGAGTAGCTGGAATGATTACGAGGCCATCGCAGCCCGCATCAATCATTCGCTCTACTCCATCTTGCTCGCCTTCATATCCACCCTCAGGCATCGCAACTGTGAGGTGGTAGTCATAACGGCGGATATACGAGTCGACACCTCGCTGGGTGCATGTGTGCAGCCACGCTTCGTTGTTGCCCCTGATAAAACCGATCCACCTGGAGGAATTGCTCCCATGCTCTTCGTTTTTCGTGCTCTGGCTGACGCCGTTGATGTAGCAGCCGCTGCCGTGTTTTGAGGTAACTAAGCCCTGAGCTTCCAAAATGGCGATTGCACTCAGAACGGTGCCGGAGCAGACTCTGTATTTTTTCTGAAGTTCGCGGACAGTGGGTAGTGCGTGCCCGGGCATTAAAGTGCCGCTTGCGATGTAATCTGCAAGTATGGCATCAGCTACCCTGTGCCTAAGCATTTTACGCAACGCTAACTCCCCCTTGCCGCCTAATCATTTCTATCGTTCTCCATGCTGTTCACTATCAACGGTAAACAGCACTTAAATATGACACTAAAATGGGATAATCCTTATGAACGTGCCCTAAAATGATACTACTTGTTCGCGTAACTGTCAATAGATGGCGTTGATTTGCCATTTGCTTGCCGCGCAGATCTATACGAACCACAGCTACTATTTACCAGCGCCGGTAGGTATCCGGCACTTAGCTTTCAGGGCTGCTTTTATAATCTCTACTGCGTCGTCCGTTGTGAACTCATCCATCCAAATGGTTAGGTCGTAGTGCACAGACTGCACACGTTGATGGCCGAAAATTTGTTCCAGGAAATGCTCCCGGTCTTTATCAGACTGCCTGAGTTTGGCTTCGGCCTGCTCTTTATTCAGGTTTTCGTAGTTCATCATATTGTCCACACGCCTGTCATCAGAAGCATCTATGCGTACATTGAGAGCGTGGGGAAGAATGAAGTTGGCGCCTCGGCCAAGGAAGATTGCGCTGCCCAGTTTTGCTATAGCCGTAACCGCTCTCGCGAGATGCCTGGCGTAAATGAATCCGCCCATCTCGTGATCACCCAGCGCCGAACGGGCGAACATGTCGATCTCCGAGATCGTATGCTCATCAAACCTCTCAACCACTCTGCGGGATACATTGGCATCTTGAGCGATGGCATCAATAAGTTCTCGATCCCAAAGGCTCCAGCCCAAGTCGTGCGCAAGTTTGGCGGCCACTATCCGGGCTCCACTTCCCATTCGCCGGGAAATAGTGATAATCGGGACAGCGCAGTGTTTGCCTTCCTCCACCCGCCTTTGATGCGCAATTTCCGATCTGCGCACCTGTTGACTGACCAATTCTTCGATGTACTTCGGCATAATACACCTCCCTATCTATCCCGTTTTATCCATTAAAGCGAGATAGTCGTTCAATCCCATCCATGGTAACACTTATCGAATGACATGCACGTATTCCTCCTCCTGGATCGCAGCTCGCTTTATAAGTACAACGTGCAAGGAATGGGAATAGATACTCGTGGTCGACGTGTATCTTATAGGTAATTATATAATTTTTAAAATGGCTATTGACAAGCAGTCTGGGCGATTGTTATACTGCCGTTGTTACAAATTAATAGTGTTACAGCTAGCAAGGTTGCCCCGACTTTGGGGTTGAAAAGGGAAGACGGTGAAAGACCGTCACGGGCCCGCCGCTGTAACCGGGGACTATCCGGCCTTATCCACTGGTCCAGAATCTGGACTGGGAAGGAGCCGGGAATAGGATGATCCGGGAGTCAGAAGACCTGCCTTGTAGCTGCGAAGAACATCTTCGGAGGCAAAGATGTCGGTCGCATATTACGCAAATCGCGTAATCCGGGCTCCCGGCCACGACAACATCCGAAACAGGCCGCGGGGCCGTTTTGGTAATATAGGCTTTACCCTCATTGAACTGCTAGTGGTGATCGCAGTGATCGCCATACTTGCGGCTATACTCTTCCCCGTATTTATCGGCGTGAAGGATAAGGCTAAGCAATCGCAGTGTATGTCCAATCTCAAGCAGATCGGCGCTGCGTGGCTTGCCTACTCTGATGACAACAACGGCCGCGCCTGCATATCTCACGATTCTCAAAATGGACATGAAGTCAACTGGGACTTCTCGCGAGGACAAAACCGATGGGTGAACGGCCTACTGGCTCGTTATACCAAGTCCGGCGCAATATACTCCTGCCCTTCTTTCATTGCCCTGAGAGATGCCGCAGGCAACACAGATCCCAACGAACGCCCCTACACCGGTTATGCATATAACACCAGCTACATGGGCGCGGAGTTTTCCAGCTATGGCACCAGCAAGACCCTCTTGCACAGTTCTTGCCTGCTTAGCCAGATAGCCCAACCAGCTCAGACGGCGGTGTTTGCAGATGCCGGTTATGGCAATCCCGTAAGTCCACACAACTACCTGCGCGCGCCCAGCGATAGAACGGCAGGCAGCCCAATGAAGAGCGCAACTGTCCACTTTAGGCATTCTGGATGGGCGAACGTGGCGTATGCTGACGGCAGTGTTCGCTGCACTAAGCACAAGTATAACTGCAGCATAAAGGCGCCTAATTGTGCAATGCTCTCCAGCGATGACTCTGCCTACGACCTTAAGTGAGAGATGAAGATGAACCGATTGCTTAAAAATTCAATTATGGCCTTGGCTGCGTGTGTGGCGATATCTTCTGCTGCTTGCGCGGACCCATGGGCGCATCATGTGGAGCAAACCTATAATATCAGTGAAATAGCCCCGTATGACTCCGCGGATTCGGTGCTTGGCAAGCCCACGCTGCTTATAGAAGAGCCGGGTGATGAACATACTAGTGCCGGGGAGTTTCATTGCTCTTTGGTCTACAGTGCAGCCTGGGTCGGGCCGAATGACACCAGATTGATAGCTGAAATCATCGGCGATGGCTATATCACAGTCAGATTTGATGATCCGATATACGATGATCCTGACAACTGGGACCAGAAAGACTTCATTGTCTTCGGCAACGCTCGGTTTGCGGGCATTGGCTATATATCTACTGACACAAACATGGAGTCCTACACTCTTAAAAGCGATGGTGAGATGGGCGGCGAGCCGATGACGGTGAGCGTGAGCCAGGATGGGGTTAACTGGTTTAATTATGATAAGCCGGACGATCCTCACGCGGATGATTATGCGCCTACACAATCGTTCGCGTGGGACTGGGTGAACCATACATGGGGTCCTGAACTGGATTTCACTAAGCCGGTTCCGAAGAACCTGACGCCAAATGACTTCTACGCCAGAACGGCTGCGCAGGCTATGGACATGTATAAAGACTCCGGCGGGGGTACCTCTTTTGATATATCAGGCTTTGATCTGCCTCGGGACCCGGTGACGGGCTGGAAGTGGATCAAGTATATCAAGGTTACCGCCAATGTCCCGGATGTGTATGATTCGTTCTATAAAATGGAGGGCGAAGTCGACGCGTTCGCCAGGGTTGGACATACCATTAAACCAATTGCAGCAGGGCTGGCGAAGAAACTGGATAACGGCACGCGTGTCATACTCAACGAAGGTGTGGTTATTGCAGCTACTTATGAAACCGGACCGTTCTGCTACATCGAGCACGACAACCGGTGTAGTGGGATTAAAGTAATGGGTAGGGTGCTCCCGCGTAACACCAAGGTGGTAGTCTATGGGATCGTAGACACTGTGGACGGAGAAAAAGTGATCCGGGCTACGGCGCTGGAGGATATGGGGCTGGTTCCTAAGGTTGCACCTGTCGGGATGCCCAACAAATCGCTGGGTAATGCCGGTCTGGATAATACTGGGATGCTGGTTCGCACATGGGGCAAAGTAAAGAGTGTAGATAATCTGGCGAAGTCGTTCATGATCTCGGACGGTTCGGGGGTTGAGGTCAAGTGCGTAGCTCCGCGAGACATAACGAACGGTATTAATCCGAGAGTGGATTTCACCCCACCGCATCAAGACCAATATGTATCCGTAAGCGGGATTGTCACGTGCGAAGACGATGGTCAGGGACAATTACTGCCGGTGGTAAGGCTTCGGGACGCTGGTGATCTGGCGAAGCTTACCCCATGACTTATGTAAATAGAGGGCAATAACGTAGTAAGGGAGAATAATATGATTAGAAGCATAAAACAAATAATAGTGTTGCTGGCATTGGTAGTTCTGATTGCTGTTCCAGTGACCGCGGGTGAATTCTCGTTCTCGGATATTACGTTCTGGGTCGGCAGCGGCAGCAACAGGGCAGCCGTAGCGTTCGACTGGAACGATGGTATAACGCCAAGGACCCTCGCGTGGGGATATTGCTGGGATTCCAGTGTTACTCCGAATCCGACAGGCAAAACCATGCTTGATGCTATTAGAGCCGCCGATCCCAGGCTAAACTTGCGTTACCGCACAGAAGGTGGCGGACCGATTCTATATGGCGCCGGCTACGACATGGATATGGACGGTTTCACCTACGTTCCGGGTGCTAATGATACCGGTCATGCTGGAGATGCAGAGGATCGTTATAAAGAGGGCTGGGATTATGCAGGCTACTGGTCCTATAATACTGCCAACAATCAAGATAATGTATTTCCTACAGTGTGGGGTTACGATCTACTCGGATTTTCGGGTAGAGCCCTGAAGAATAACTCCTGGGACTGCTGGGTGTGGTCACCTGGTTATTATGCTAACGATGTGGCAACGCCTATCGCGGCTACCGTTAACACGCCGGTTGTTGGAACGCCCGCTGTTCCCGAGCCATCTTCTCTGTCACTGGCTCTCTTTTCATTGATTGGTCTTGCAGGTTCGGCAAAGCTCCTCCGCCACCGCAAGTAACCAAGCAAGCAGAAGGGGCTCGTCGCCAACCGAGCCCCTTTACCTCATCAGCATCCACAACATAGCCACATCCGCGAATACCAGTAGGCCTATAGCGATCCAGCCGAAGATATTTGAAAACAGACCATTGGCGTACTCCTCTCCCATCACTGACTTGTTCCGCGCGATAAGTGTCATGAGTATCAGCAGCACTGGTGTGAGCAGGCCCATGAGAACTTGGGAGTAGAATAGTGCATCTATTGGGTTGATCGGCAACAGGGCGATTGCCATTCCCACTAACACGGATGCTGTCAGCACTCCATAAAAACACTTGGCTCTGCGCAGCGACTGATCGAGCCCGGCTGGTGCGCCTATCCATTCAGCGATGGGGTGAGCTGTCGATCCAGCCAATACCGGTATGGAAATTAACCCTGAGCCTATGATACCTACCGAGAAGAGCAGAAAGGCGTTATCACCGGCAATGGGCCGGAGTGCACGAGCAGCGTCGGCGGCTGTTCTGACTGATGTGATGTGCTCTTTATGCAGGGTTGCTGCTGATGTAAGCACAATAAAATAGAATATAATCATTGCGTAGCTCATTCCCACAGCAGTATCAAACAGCCTTTCTCTTTCCATGCTACCGGTTCCGCCACGTGTGCGGTGTTCTTGTCTCGCATGCAATTCCTCTACTTCTTCAGATGCTTGCCAGAAGAACATATATGGTGACAACGTAGTCCCAATTACACCCACCATTACCTCAAGGCCCTGTCTGTTCCAAGCCAGTGTCGGAATGAGTGTTCCTTTTAACACCTGCAACCAGTCGGGGCCGGATACTAACCCGGCGAGTATATAGGCCACCAGCGCCAGAGTAAGATATCTCAGGTATCTGGCTAAAACTCGATAAGACCAGAACATCTGGACCGCCACCACGAACAGCGCCACCGGTACCACGAACCAATGGATGCCCACACCTGTGAGTAGATCGAAACCGGCGGCTACTCCTGCTATGTCTGCGCCCAGGGTAGTAACATTGACAATGACCAATGCAAAAAGAGCTACGGAAAGCCAGCGGCGGCCGAACGTATCCATTATCGCCCGTCCGAGGCCGGTCATGCGAGCCGTGCCAATTCGTGCCGACATATCCTGCACCGCGATCATTACCGGCAGGGATATAAGGCTGAGCCATAGATATCTGTATCCGGTGGTCGCGCCCCCGACGACATAGGTAGATATGCCTGCCGGGTCGTTGTCGGATGCGCCCGCTATCAGACCAGGGCCAAGCTCGCCCCAGAAGCACTTGATCCTATTCCACAATATAGTCCCCCAAGATCTCTGCCAGCTTTATACCCTGGGCTGGGTGTGTTTCAGAGTTTTCTCTATGGCACCATTTTCCAAGCGGGCGATGGTGCGGTATAATCTGGTGAAGATGACGGGATGGGAGGCAGAGAATTGGCAGATAGACCGGTGATAGCGATCACACTTGGCGACCCTGCGGGAATTGGGCCGGAGATAGTTCTGGGTGCGCTCAAGAGTGAAGAAGTGTACGAGAAGTGCATTCCCGTGGTGATTGGAAACGCGGGAGTAATGCGCAGGTGTTCGGAGGCCTCGGGGGTGACGGCGGGGGGAATAGAAGTAATTGACTTGCCGCGTAATGCTCGGGGTATACATGGGACTGTTGAGGTTGTCCACGTGGAATCTCAGGGTATGGAAGACATTCGCCCTGGTGAACTCAGCGCCAACGCGGGTATGGCTGCGGATGCATTCGTTAAGCGCGCATGCGAGCTTGGGCTTGCGGGTGAAATCGACGCCATCGCCACTACACCGATAAATAAAGAATCACTGCGCCTGGCGGGCATAGAATACATCGGCCATACCGAAATGTTATCTGCTTACCTAAATGCGCCCAACCCCCTGACTCTGTTCATCACCGAGAATATGCGTATATTCTTCCTGTCACGGCATTTTTCGCTGAGGAAAGCTATCGATTACATAACCGAAGAACGAGTCTACGAATTCATTATACGGGTTCATGACACGATGACTGGGTTCGGGTTCGAGAACCCGTCGATTGGCTTGGCGGCGTTGAATCCACATGCCAGTGACGGTGGGCAGTTTGGCGATGAGGAAGAAATATATCTTATCCCAGCCGCGCGGCGCGCCCGTGAAAATGGTGTAAATGTCACAGACCCCATAGGTGCGGACTCGGTGTTTAATATGGCGCTGGAGGGCCGGTTCGACTGCGTGATCTCACTCTACCATGACCAGGGCCATATAGCCGCCAAGACGCGAGACTTTTATGGCACTGTAACCGCCACCCTCGGCCTGCCCGTTCTTCGCACCTCCGTAGACCATGGCACCGCGCTGGATATAGCGTGGAAAGGCATTGCCAATCCCGTCAGCATGAAAGCGGCGATTCTGGCGGCGGTGGATATGTTGGAAAAGGGGAAGCAGGGCTCCTAGAACCCTACCGTGCCCGCACGGCGAGTATGGCTGCGTCGTCTTTGAGTTCGCCACCGGCGAATGACAGCGCGGCGGAGTGCACGCATTTGGCTATGTCTTTACTATCGAGATCATCACAGACCAGGAGCTCATCGCCTATACGCTCGGTACCGAGGAAATTATGGCCTCTTCTCGCTTCGCTTATGCCGTCAGTATAGAGCAGGAGGATAGAGCCTTTTTTCAGCACAAGCCTGGACTCGGTGTAACCCGTCATCCCCAACCCTAGCGCCGGGCCGGTGGAATCGAGGGTGATATACTCGCCATTGTGGGCGTATACCGGCGGCTCATGGCCTGCGTTAGTGTATATCATCTCACCGGTGCGGGTGTCCAGTATGCCGAGGAACATTGTTATAAATGTCTCGGCGTTGGTGGCATCGTAAACGGCTTTGTTAAGTAATTCCACTGCTTCAGAGGCGGAATGGCCTTCTCTTACATAGGCTCTCAATGTATACTTCACCATTGCAGTGTGAACTGCCGCCTTCAAACCTTTACCGGACACGTCACCTATCACCAGCCCCACTCTACCGTCGGTCAGTTCGATCAAATCATAAAAATCTCCACCGATAAGGGCTTCATTTATAGCTGGTTCGTAGACTTGTGCTATCTCAAAATTTTCAGTGACTATCGTTCCCGAGCTCAGGATAGATCTTTGCAGCACATCGGCTATGCGGCTTTCGCGCTCATAGCTCAGGGCGTTGTGAATGGCCACCGCAGCGTGCGTGGCAAATGCTTCAAGCAGCTTCACATCGCCGTCCTCGAACGCATCTTGGTTCTGGGAGTAGATAGCTATCATCCCCAGCGGCGTGGATTCGTATATCATTGGGGCGCAGACCATCGATCTCAAGCAACCGACAGCCTGGCCCTTTTCCTTGGCTTGCAGATTGTTCTCGATTATGGTGTGCTGCTGCTCAATGGCCTGCCGCCCGACCTGAAGCGTCAGTTCAACAGGTTGGCTTTCATCTATGCACCAGTCTTTTTGGGCCGCCACTTTCACGCCCTCTTTGCCGTGCTCCAGTGATGCCACTATCGCGCAATCGGCGTGCAGCATGTCTACTGTCAGCTCAGATATCCGGGTCAGAGCTTCATCCAACTGTAGGCTGGAGGATAATGCGCTGCCGATTCGTGAGAACGATCGCTCTATTTCTTTCCTGTGCTCCTGGGCATCGAGGTAGAGCGAATGCATCTCTTCTTTTGCTTGGGAGAGCTCATCATAAGGTTTGCGGATGGCAGTTACAAATAATGCATTTAGGATGAGATAATAGGCGGCAGCTTTTAATACGTGGCCCAGCATGTTTGTCCAATCGTATGGACTGCTATAGCCGGTAAAAGCGATTTCGGCGAAAATTGCTATGAGCAAGGCACGCCGTAAAAGATCCGCGGACTTGCGCTCCCAGCCATGAGTTTCCGATATAGCGGCAAATGCTATCAGATACGTCAGAATGGACACGTACTCCAGAGCTATTTTCAATCCTGTAAGGGACTGAGTCCTGGAGTTGTAAACAATGCTGCTTGCATGGTCACCAAAAATAGTGAGAATAGTAGTGAACATGCCGATAATCAGCACCATTGCAAACGTCATTTTAAGTGCTGTGCTTTGCTTACTTCGGGCGTCAACGTGTACCATCGCAGCCCATACCAAGCCTACACCCACAACAAGTCGCGCCAGAAGCCAATACGCCGCGGCATTGCCCACGGTGTTTGTCCCTAGGAAAGCCGGCATACCCTTGTAGCTGAGCGTATGGATAAGGTCAAATGAGCCGGCTGTGAAGAATGTGATCGCGATTATGAGGTCACGAGTGACTCCCGTTTGCCTGTAACCGAACCAGCCGGTGGTGAAGACTGCGAAGCTGACTACTATACTGGTAAACTCAAAGACGAGATGAGCGGGTAAGAAGTAATCGACGCGAATCCTGGAACCTATAAGCTGAAGAACATAAGCTACAATCAGCAGCAGAATGCACATCACGCCAGTTTTTATATAGCGCCAATTTGCTGTTATCCATGTTTCTGATGTTCTAGTTTCTTTCACTACAAATGCACCACTCACGGCCGCATCATTGTGCCTGCACTATTAACGAAAAAGGTGGCTACAATGATACAGCATGACGTCCTATTCACAGGATACCATTTCACTGCGTTATCTTTCAAGGTCAACAGCGTTATACATTAGGCTGGTTTGGCGGGTATGGGTATCATCTTGATAATTCGATATACCGGAGGCCATAATGAGCCAGGATCAGCGACAACCCAGGATGGTGATTTCATCTCTTTGGCTGCAATTGTCCATATTAACATTTATATTCGGGTTTGGTGTGCTCGGCTTTCTTGCTCGGCAGATTTACCATCAAAGCCCACCCATCCCCAACAGGGTTACCGCTCCCGACGGCAGATTAGTCTTCACAGGTGATGACATTATGGCAGGCCAGCACCTGTTTCAGAAATATGGTCTAATGCAATTTGGCACCATATTCGGCCATGGAGCATATCTGGGCCCGGATTTCACTGCTCAATATCTACATCGCGCGTCCATAGATGCAGCACGGTTCTATGGCGGTGGCAATGCCTTGGCTCCCGGTGCTAGAGAACGGGTTAGTAGTGAGTTTCAGCGTAATCGTTATCAACCCCGCACCCGTACCCTCGCTTATACCCAGGGCCAGGTATACGCATTCGAGCGTGCCCGAGATTACAACAATAAATGGTTCGGCAAGGTATCCACACAAACGGGGCTCCAGCGGCCTAACCTGAGTAATCCGTCAGATATACACAAGTTAACTTCTTACTTCTCGTGGGCGGCCTGGGTTTCCTCCGCTCGAAGGCCCGGCATTAACTATTCGTATACAAATAATTGGCCGCCTGAGCTGCTTGTTGGCAATTCGCTAACTCCGCAGGCGTTCATATGGAGCGTTTACAGTTTGATAGCGCTGCTGGGCGGGATCGGCATTGTGCTATTCCTATTTGGGCGTTACAACATACTGGGTTGGCATCGCTATGAAGATGAGAGTCCGGGTAAGATGGTGCAGTTCAGGCCGCCGGAGGATGTCAAACTTTCTCCCGCTCAGCGAGCTACAGCCTGGTATTTCCTGGTGGTGTCCGGTCTGTTTTTGGCGCAGGGGCTGTTGGGTGGAGCGAACGCCCATTACCACGTTGAGCCGCAAGGGTTTTACGGTATCAACATCGCGCAATGGTTTCCCTATAACCTCACTCGAATGTGGCATCTGCAACTCGCAATCTTTTTTGTCTCCACGAGTTTCCTGGCGATGGGTATCTTCCTGACGCCGATGATTGCGCGACGTGAACCCAGGCACCAGGATAAGCTCGCAATAGCACTGTTTGGAGCGGTGGTGCTGGTAGTGGTGGGTAGTCTGATCGGTGAAGTAGCGAGTTTAAAGAACTACATTACCACCAGCGGACCATGGTTTTGGGTTGGCGCGCAGGGGTGGGAATACCTCGACCTGGGAAGGCTTTGGCAAATACTGCTCACAGTGGGCCTCCTGGTTTGGGTGGTTATTCTGATACGGGGTCTCAAGAGCAGGCTGCCCGGCGAGCATCCCGGTAACATGCCCTATCTGTTCCTCTACAGCGCTATTTCCATTCCTGCGTTCTATGCCGTGGGGATGGTGTTTGGCAAGGTAACCAATTTTGCTGTAATGGATTTCTGGCGATTTTGGGTGGTGCACTTATGGGTCGAGGACTTTCTTGAGCTGTTTACCACTATAATGGTCGCCTACATATTCGTTCTCTTGGGAGTGGTGAGGCAAACCACTGCAACCAGGGTGGTGTATCTGGATATCATTCTCTACTCTGTGGGTGGTGTGATCGGG
>JAJFTD010000050.1 GCA_021373255.1 bacterium | reverse complement strand
AAAAGAACATTGGGCGGCTGACTCTGTGAGAGCGGTTGTCGATGCCGGCATTATGAAGGGTTATCCTGACGACACCTATAAAGGTGACAAGCCCGTCACCCGCTATGAGCTTGCTGCCGCACTCCAGCGGATGGTGGAGTTTATACAGGGCAGCCAGAAGCCTGTTGCCACTGACAAACAGGAAACCAGCGTTGCACCAAAGTATAACTGGGGTAAAGATTCGGTCGCATTCCTAAAAATCAATGGCTTTGTCTCTGCAGACTCCAGCCTACTCAAGGACGCGACCAAACCTGTCAGCGAGAAAGAAATGGCCGACGCATTAGCATCAGTTGCTGCAAAATTGATCGAGAACAAAGTGCCCGCGCCAGAGTCGCCTGATAGCTCCGCAGTTGAGAACTGAGAATTATGACGACGTACCGCGATGCTGTTGGAACGACGTAAATGTGGTGATTGATTAGCTATTTGCTGTGCTAGTATTCTTAATTAAACGAAATAGCGCACGCCCTATCAATACCAAGATAGTAAGAATGGCTACGATCTGAATTGCTGAACCTAGTATACTTAAGAATGAACGCCTATGACCGCGATCACGTCTTTCGGCAACATATGCACTAGTTTCAGTAAGAGTGCGCTCGCGGTTGGTATACCTATACATAACGCTTCCGTGGTTCTTCGTAAACTCTGGTCGGTCATCCTGCACTGAAACACCAGAGAGCGGATAGTCTACATTGTAAATTTGCTGGGGCAGGGATTTCGTATCTATTGATTTGACATGGTACTTTCTGATCTCTTCCAATACAGCATTACAATTATGCTGGCTATCATAATCAATGGAATACATAAGACGTCTTACAGTTCGTGGATAGTGGAAATTGGATAATTTTGAGTAATCACTAAACTCATAGACATCAGTAGCGCATCCGGGTATTCCAAGCAGGATCGACGTTAGCAAACCATGCTTGTTATAAGTAAGAAGGTAAGCTATGCGCCGTTCTTCAAAACCATTAGGCGTGTTTTTTATACCTGTGCTTTTTGTCTCAAAAACGCCCAAGCCTGGCTGCACGAATCCCAAATAGGGAATTTCATCATTCATACTTCCTTTAGGAACTCCCACAAATACAAGGCCAGGTTGCGTTGTCGGTGTTCCAAGACCAATCTCACTTGGGTGCGATATGGAAACGTACTTCCCGTTGTAAATAGTGGTTTCGACATCGCCTACCCATATTTCAGAGTTACGTGTGCCCCAATATTCTACTACAGCACGTTTTGTTATCGCGGTCTTGTATCTTGTTCTCCAAGATTCTCTGAGCGGTATAAGTGATTTGGCCTGTGCAGCTCCTCCTTGTTGCTTAGTATACTTCGCTATATCTTTATCCAATTCTGCAATATGCTTATCAATCCACAGCTTAGGCATGACCGGTTGGCACGTTACGCAATCATATACCAGATGAACATTGCCCGGCACCTCAGATATAAATGGAACCACATGAGAGTCATTATTTTTCACACTTGCGGTGCAGCCCAACAAACCCAGCAAGATAAGTCCACAAACCATTAGTCTTGTTGTAAGTCTATACATCCTTTTGATCCTTTTCACGGGTTGAGCCACAATAAATAGAATACAGATAACTTGATCTGTTTTATACCTCGCTCATGGTTTGCTATTTAACCTAGTACGGGCGAAGCACTTGCATTTACGATTGCAACAAACACATTATTAATGGGCAAGTGCCTACAGGTTAACTTGTATACTGAAATGGGGTGAGATCTGGAGATCTCATTTTGCCCTTTACGGGCATGATGACACATCTGCCCGAACGTTCATTATTAGGCTGCTCGAACCCCAACAATGGGCTTGCTTGGCCGACGGTATACTGCGAGAATAACTATTGCAGCAATCACGATCATGGCTATGCTGACTACCTGCGCCTGGGTCAGGCCCATGAACCACTCCTGCGCCGAGTAACCCTTCCTCGGGAACTCGATCAGAAAACGATATACTCCGTAGAGACCTAGATAGCTAGTGAAGATGAATCCAGGGGCTCTGTTTAGCTTTTCCAGACGGGTCAGCACGAAGAAGATCAGCAGGCTTGCCAGGAACGCATAGATTTGCGTGGGGTGAGATGGCGGGGTGAGTGTGCCGTTTTCCATAAATCGCACGCCCCACGGCAGGCTGGTGGGCGCGCCGTAGCAGCAGCCGTTGAGGAAACACCCAATCCTTGTGAACGCATAGCCAATTGCTACGGACGGAGCTAAGAGATCAGTGTATGCCCAAAATGATAGCTTCGTCTTGCGGGTGAACAGATAGGCTGCCACCACCGCAAAGAGCACCCCTCCGTGGAAGCTCAGACCACCATTCCACACCGCGAAGAACTCTCGGAAGCTCTCGGTGCGCATATTCAGCAGGATATATACCAACCTCGCGCCCAGCACCCCACTCAGTAACACAGTCAGCGCCAAATCGTATACACGGTCAGAGTTGAGGCCGCGCCGCTGTGCCGCCCGCTGCGCGCGCCACAAGCCCAGAGAAAATCCTATGACCATCATCAGACCATAAGAACGTATGGGTAGGCCGAATATAGTGAATAGTGTTGAGTGCATGGGAGTCCTTACGTTTCGCGTTATGCGTTAATGCGTTGCGCGTTATGCGTCTTGTTTGCGTTTTTCTATTATGTATACGTAGTAGAAGACCAATAACGCTCCGGTTACTACTGCGATGTCTGCTACATTGAATGTGGGCCAGAACCTTGTTTGCCCACCGATGGAGATGTGCAGGCTTAGGAAGTCGGTTACCTCGTGAGCACGGGAAAATATCCGGTCTATCAGGTTGCCTACGGCTCCTCCCAGCAAAAGGCCGAGGCCAACCGAAAGGGTGCCGGAGTCGGGACCTGCATTCCGCAGTTTCACAATCGCAAATATTGCAACTAGCGCGACAATTATAAACAGCGGCGCCTGGTTCGAGAACATACCGAACGCAGCGCCGCTGTTGTAGCTCAGTCGAAGATCAAAAACGCCCGGGATAACGGTAATTGCACCATTCGCCGGAAGAGCGGTCCGGGCTATATATTTACTAACCTGGTCCACCAGCACCGTAATCACGGCAGGCAGGTAGAACCTGGTAGATTTGCTTGAGATCAGCTTCACCGTCTTTCCAATGACTCCTGGCAGTCTATGCACAGGGTCGCGTATGGGATTGCCCTCAGCCTCTCAGGGCGGATGTCTTTCCCGCACCTGTCGCACTTGCCATAGGTTCCCTGCTCAATTTTTCTAAGAGCCTCCTCGATCTGTTCGAGTATCCCTTTATAGTTCTCATCTATCGCGAAATCAGTGGTTCGCATAAAAGTATCAGTCGCAGCATCCGCCGGATGCTGATCGTAATCGGACAGCTCATATCCCTCTTCGGAGGCATTCGCGCCCATTGCTTGATGTTCAAGCATTATGCGCTCCTGCTCCTCGATAAGCTGTTTTTTATATTTTTCAAGGTCAAGTTTCTGATTCATGGTCATTGTCTCCGATCAATATCGGTGAATATAATCAGCTTACTGCCTCATAACATCGGTCGCAGAGTGTGGGATGGTCCGGATGATTACCCACGGAATCAAGGATAAGCCAGCAGCGGTCGCACTTTTCACCCACCGGCTGCCCGACCTCTACCCCAAGCTCGTGTACAGGTCCTACAACCAAATCCACCTGCGACACGATGAACACTGAAGGCAGAATTGTCTCATATTTCTTCAGGAATCCATAAAGTTCAGCCGGAGCCGTCAACGTTACCCGCGACTCCAGCGGCTTGCCAATCTTGCCACCCTGCCTTGCCTCCTCTAGCGTGAGTAGAACCTTGTCCCTCACCTCAAGGATCTTGCTCCATCTCTCAGCAAGTTCGTTGTCCGTCCACTCCGGTCGCGCCTCCGGGAAAGAAGCCAGTACAACTGACTCCGCCTTACCCTCACCCGGTATCTCCTGCCACACCTCTTCGGCGGTGTGTGTGATAATCGGTGTCAGCAACCGCGTCAGCGCAGAGAGTATTTCAAATAATACCGTCTGAGCCGAACGCCGCTCTATCGAGCCTTGCGCCGAGGCATACAGTCTATCCTTCAGGATATCCAAATACAGGCTGCTTAAATCCACAGCGCAGAAATTGTGCACCGTGTGGTAGACCTTGTGGAACTCGTAGTTCGCATAGAACCCGTCCACCTGCCCAATCAACTGCGCGAGGCGGTGCAGCATAAGGCGGTCGATCTCCAGCAGGTCTGCATAAGCAACGCTGTCCTCAGCCGGATTAAAATCACTGATGTTACCGAGTATGAACCTGAACGTATTGCGCAGCCGCCTGTAGGTATCAGTAACCCGGGTCAGCATCTCGTCGCCGATTCGCACGTCCTCGAAATAGTTGGACGAGGACACGAACAGCCGCAGCACATCCGCTCCGACTTTCTTGATGATCGCCTGCGGAGCAATAGTGTTTCCGATGGACTTGCTCATAGCCTTGCCCTCGGAGTCCAACATAAACCCGTGGCTTACGAGTTGCTTGAACGGCGCTTCACCCTTGGTAGCCATTCCTACGACGAGAGACTTATTGAACCAACCTCTATGCTGGTCGGAACCTTCCAGATACATATCAGCCGGGTAAGTATCTAGCCTGCGCTCGATTACCGCGCGCGAGCTTGAGCCGGAGTCAAACCAGACGTCCAAAACGTCCTGTTCTTTTGTAAACTGACTTCCACCGCATTTCGGGCACTTATACCCCGGCGGCAGCAGCTCTGACGGGTCCTTCTCAAACCAGGAATCCGAGCCGTTTACAAGTGAATCCTCGTAGACCGCGTTGATGCTCTCCTCAGTCATAATGGCTTCGCCGCAGTCCTTGCAGAAAAACACCGGGATAGCCACGCCCCACGACCTCTGCCTGGACAAACACCAATCCGGCGAGTTCTCAAGCATCGCCCGGAGCCTGTTCTCGGCTTCATCAGGATACCACGCTATCGAGTCAAGCACATCGAGCATCTTCTGCCGCAATTCTAGGTGATCGAGCGACATAAACCACTGCACCGTCGTTCTGAACACAACAGGGTTGTGGCAGCGCCAGCAGTGTGGGTAACTATGGGCGATTGTACCGCTCGCGAGCAGGTTACCGGACTCAGTGAGCGCGTCCAAAACCGCCTGGTTGCCCTGCCTCAGAATATGCAGTCCCTCGAACTGGCCTGCTTCTTTGGTGAAGTAACCCTTATTATCCACCGGGTTCAACGGCGTAAGGCCGTAACGCTGACCTGTATCGAAGTCGTCACGCCCATGACCTGGGGCAGTGTGAACCACGCCCGTTCCGTCCTCAAGCGTCACGTAATTCGCGTGCACTAGGATTGAGTTGCGGTCGACCAACGGGTGCTTGAACACCATTCCCTCAAGCTCAGCGCCTTTGACTGTATGGTCCACACAATAATTCTCTTTGCCTATCGCGTGCATGGTCTTGCCGACAAGTTCCTCGGCTATCAGGTAGCGATCACCGTCGACATCTACAAATGCATAATCATAATCTGGATGCACAGCCACGGCAAGGTTGGCCGGTATGGTCCACGGCGTGGTGGTCCAAATTATAGTGTAACAATTTTCCGCAGGCTTGTTGCCGAACTGCCCATTAGGGTCTTTCACCAATGGGAAGCGCACGAAAATCGACGGTGAAGTGTGCTCCGCATATTCGATCTCGGCTTCCGCCAGAGCTGTCTCATCGTAGATGCACCAGTGGATCGGCTTCAGGCCCCTGTATATATAACCCTGCTTCGCAAGTTCACCGAAAACCTTGACGATGGTGGCCTCGTAGCCGTAGTTCATCGTAAGATAAGGGTCGTCCCAGTCGCCCAGGATGCCCAATCTCTCGAATTGCTCGCGCTGACGGCTCACCCACTTGCTCGCGTATTCACGACAGGCCTTGCGCATCTCCAGCTTGGTAGGCGTGAGGTGCTTCTTGCGGAACTCCTCTGAGACCTTGTTCTCAATCGGCAGCCCGTGGTTATCCCAACCGGGAATATATGGCGTGCGGTAGCCTTTCATCACCTTGTATTTGATGATGAAGTCTTTGAGCAGCTTGTTTAGAGCATGACCGATATGAATGTCTCCATTTGAGTATGGAGGGCCGTCATGAAGTATGAACGAACCCATATCCGTCTCACGCTGAGACATCTTCTTGTAGACATCATGCTCTTCCCAGAACTTCTGGAAAATAGGCTCCCTGTTAGGCAGGTCGGCCTTCATAGGAAATGATGTCTTTGGCAGATTTACTGTTTTACTGTATTCCATTCTGAGATAAACTCCGCTACCGCATCTTGCCACGGCCTGGCACCATCACGTCCGAGAAGTTCCATTCTGTAATGTCTTAGAACAGAGAACATCGGCCGCCTGGTGGGCGTGGGCCAGTCTTCTGATTTGATGGGAAGGACTTCGACATCCGTCTTACCGGCCTCCCCGAGAATACCTTTCGCGAAATCGTACCACGAGCAACACCCGCTGTTGCTAAAGTGGTAAACCCCACTCAGGGGTGAACCTACTAAATGCACAAGGAAAGCGGCGAGATCTTTGGCATATGTCGGGCAACCGAATTGATCCGCAACTATCCTGAGTTGTTTGTTTGTCTCTGCCGCTCTGAGAATCGAGAGCGGGAAGTTCTTGCCGTGTGGCGCAAACAGCCACGACGTCCGAACAATATAATACTTACGGCAAAGCTCTCTTACAGCTTGTTCCCCGGCTAGCTTACTAGCTCCATATACGCTGATCGGGTTAGGCGTATCAAACTCAGTATATGGCTCGCCTTTCTCGCCATCGAACACATAATCGGTGCTCACATACGCAATGGAAGCATCCACCGATGCGCACGCGCAGGCGATATTCCATGTGCCTATGGCGTTGATCTTATATGCCGAGTCAGGATCACGCTCACAACCATCAACATCCGTCATTGCAGCACAGTGGATCACCATCTCAGGACGAACGCGGTTGATAACCTCAAAGACACTGTTCGTATCCGCTATGTTTAGAACTTCGCACTCGGGAAGAACATCCGTCGGGATAACATGGTGTTCGTGCTTCAGCCCCGCACACACCAGCCGCCCAAGCATACCACATGCGCCCGTCACCAATACTCGCAATCCACACCCCCCGGTACATGCTGTAAAGCCCCTGACTTACTGCAGGGGCCAACTCGCTACCTATCTACTATATTATAGCGGCACGAAGGGAACATGGTCAAGGAGGCAAACCCGAAGGGAAATTAGGAGTTAAGAATGAAGAGTTAAGAATTTAAGAAGGGAGGTGCTAGACAGCCTATATAAGTTCGGGCACATCTCTGATGTGGCCCGCATTGGCAAAATGACATCTCCGATGCCACCACGTAATGCATAATAAGCATACATTAGGCAGGCCCCCAACCTTGTGACCTTATAACCTTATGACCTTGTGGCCCCTTCGCATATTCTCTTAGCTAATTGGTAGGGCAACGGTTTGACAACTATAACGGGTATACCCAGGGCAATTTGCACGTCATCCAGAGTTATATCATCCAGGAATACGCAATCTCTCAGAGAAACTGATGGGATGATTATGGCATCGCCGAGATCCTTGCCTTTGAGCTGTTCTATTATATCCTTGCCTGATATCAGACCGGTTACGGTTACCATTTCCCCGAAGAGGGTGTTCTTGATCGGGTAGACATTGATTGACAGGTTCTTTGTCTGCACTGAGTCAGCCCAATCTTTGAGCAGAGAACCTGCGGCTCGCCCGGTTACGATGGAGATTTTCGTTGCGCGTGGGAGTGAATCAGGTAGAATACGCGCGGCACGGCGAGCGCTGTCTTTGAATTTGCGCACGAGCCCCACCCCGTTTTCGATCTGTGGAAAGCCCTCGTAAAATGACGCGCTAGGCACTGGGAGGTCAGCGTTAAGGTAGAACTCATCTGCTGCCCAGATCAGCCTAGTGCCGTAATCGCACAGAAAACGCCTCTGCCAGCGCTTCACACGGCTTATGATATCGGAAGAGTATTCTGAGTCAATGGAACCGATTGGCGTCTTATTTCGACGATGTGCGCTCAAGCCTACGGGGACTATCGCAATCGACTGCACCGCTGGGTAGTGTGATGCGAGGTCGGATACGGTTTGGTCCAAGTGCTCGGCGTCGTTGATCCCCCTGCAGAGCACGATTTGAGTGTGCAACGATATATGACCCTCAGCAAGGGTATCGATCTGGCGCAGGATGCTCGGAGCGCTTCGGCCCAGCATCTTCTCACGCAAACCCTGCTCAGTGGCGTGAACCGACACGTAGAGCGGACTCAGGCGCTGGGTGATGATCCGTTGGAGGTCCTGGTCACTCACGTTAGCCAGAGTTACGAAGTTGCCATGTAGAAACGACAGGCGGAAGTCGTCATCTTTGAGATATAATGACTTGCGCAGACCCTTTGGAAGCTGTTCTACGAAGCAGAAGATGCAGTGCGCGCCGCAGGTGCGCTCGCCATCGAACAGAACATCCGCGAAGTTTGCACCCAGGGGTATATCAAAGTCTTTTTCGATTTCAAACTCGGCGGTCTGGTCACCGCGCCGGAGGAGTATGGTCAGGAACTCATCTGAAGAATAGAACCGAAAATCGATCACGTCGCTGAGATCGTGACCGTTGATGCTTATTATCTCGTCACCCTTGCGCCAGCCGAGGTCTTCAGCTATGCTGCCGGGGTCTACCGAGGAGATTATACCACCCAAATTAAAGTTCCTCTAAACGCTTTTTGACTTCTTCGATGATCCACTCCGGCGTTGATGCACCGGCTGTAAGGCCCACTGTCTCCATGCCATTTACCCAGTCAGGCTGAATCTCTGAACTGGTCTCTATGTGGTATGTGGGCACACCCGATTCTCTGCAAATCTCAGCCAGTCGATTGGTATTGGCGCTGTTGCGACCACCTACTACAAACATCGCTTCCACCTGTGGAGCAAGCTCGCGAGCGGCGCTCTGGCGGTCGTGAGTGGCATAACAGATAGTATTATATGCAACTACTTCCTTAGCTTGAGAAGCAATCAGCCCAACAACTTCACCAAATCGCTCAGGGGTCTGGGTAGTCTGGCTGACTATGCCGACTTTCTTACCGGACCAGTCAACGCTCTGCGCGTCCTCAAGAGAGCTTATCACAACAGAGTTCTCACCCGCCGCGTTCTTGATGGCCTTGACCTCGCTGTGCCCGGCGTCACCGACCACAACAACCATGTAGCCCTCAGCAGCCAGCGTCTCAACCTTACAATGGACGTTTTCTACAAATGGACACGCAGCATCGACGATCTTCAGCCCAGCATTCTCTGCGGCTTTCATAACATCACGCGGCACACCGTGGGAGGGCATAACAATGACTCCGCACTGCACATCCCCCACGCTCTTCACCACCCGCACGCCTTTCTGCTCCAGGTCCTGCACAACCTGCGGGTTATGAATAAGCGGGCCGAGAGTGGCAAGCCCCTCGCATTTTTCGGCTTCGGCATTAACTAAGTTCAGAGCGCGCTTCACACCGAAACACACACCTGCTTGATCTGCTACGATTACTTTCATATTTCACTCATACTAGGGATTGTCCCTACAACCAATATCGATGAAAAAAACCTGGCAGACTATCCCATTTAGATTTGCCAAATAAAAATCGGGTCATTTTTGGACTAAATTTACCTGTCACTCCTATAACTAACAAGACAACACTCAGCAAGCTGATAGCCAGAGCAATATACCAATCGAACGGGGAATAGTCCTTGAGATAATACCCATAGCGCTGCACATGGGACTGCTCGTGAAATCTGAACGCCCACACCGATATAGATGCAAGCCCAATCACAACCGAAGCCAGCATTATTAACAGGCACGCCATTGCGATCACCGGGATTGGATCGAACCTAGATTTCTTCTCATAATCGCTAACGACAATAAAGCCAAGCACCGAGAGCGCAAGCACGAATAGACAGCCTGCAAATGCAAGCGGCACAACGGCATCCAAGCCCGTTAGTGGACACAGAATCGTGTCACCAGACCTGATCGCGAGGGCTACAGCACCGCATAACGCCCCCAATCCTACAACAGCCCACTTGATTCGATGTGAGATTCGCATAGCTCAGTCGCGACCTCTACTTGTCGTCCAAATGCTTCAGTAGGCCGTACTCCACGCTGTCCGCCAACGCGCGCCAGCTCGCTTCGATTATATTCTCAGACACTCCCACGGTGTTCCAGACCTCGCTTTGGTCACGCGACTCGATAACCGTGCGGACTTTCGCGGCTGTGGCGGCCCGAGTGTTTATGACGCGGACCTTGAAGTCTGTGAGTTTGATCTTTGCAAGCTCTTCGCCGTAGAACTGGTTTAGCGCCAGGCGCAGGGCGTTGTCGAGGGCGTGCACAGGGCCATCTCCCTCTGCGACTGTGAATGCTTCTTTGCCGTCAACTGCGATCTTTAGGGTGACCTCTGTGATCGGCTCTTCTTCCGGGCCTCTCTTTTCGATGATGACTCGGAAGCCCTTGAGGTCGAATAGTTTTCTGTAAAGCCCCAGCGACTTCTTCAGAAGCAGCTCAAAACTGGCTTCGGCATCCTCGAATGAGTAGCCGTCATGCTCCAGATGAGTGACCTGGTCCAACACGGCTTTGATCTCAGGAGATTGTTTGGTAAGGTCGACTTCATACTTCTGCGCTTTTTGGATAACGTTGCTGCCACCCGCGTAGGACGAAATTAGGATTCTTCTGTCGTTACCGACTGTATCAGGATCAATGTGCTCGTATGTTCGTGGATTCTTTGCTACGGCATCAGCGTGAACCCCGGCCTTGTGCGCGAAAGCACTGGCACCTACGAATGGCAACCGGTCATCAGGTATTAGATTGGTGACTTCATCGACATAGCGCGAAAGGTCGGTGATATCGCTCACGGCGCCATCGGGCACGCAGCTATGTCCCATCTTTAGATCTAGTATTGGAATGATCGTGCACAAGTTCGCGTTGCCGCAACGCTCGCCGACGCCATTGATGGTCCCCTGGACCTGCATTGCTCCGGCTTGCACCGCTGCGATTGAGTCAGCCACAGCCACACCGGAGTCGTTGTGCGCATGAATGCCCACACAGACCTTGGAACGCCGGACGACCTCTACGGTTATATCGTAGACCTCAGAAGGCAGCGCGCCGCCGTTGGTTTCACAAAGGCACAAACAGGACGCCCCACCCTCCTCGGCACGCTTAACTGCTTCCAGGGCATACACGGGATCGGCTTTGTAGCCGTCGAAGAAATGCTCGGCATCGAATATGACCTCACGACCGTTGTCCACGAGGAACTTCACGGTGTCGTAGATCATCTGCAGGTTCTGTTCTCCCGTAATACGAAAGACGTCGCGCACGTGGAGATCCCATGCCTTGCCGAAGATAGTCACCACAGGTGCACCGGACTCGATGAGCTTTGCCAGCAGCGGATCACTTTCAGCCACATGCTTTGCCCTGCGTGTGCTGCCGAACGCAGCCAGTTTAGCATTTTTGAATTTGATATCCCGAGCACGGCGGAAGAACTCCGTGTCCGTAGGCGCAGCGCCCGGCCAGCCGCCCTCGATATAGGCGACGCCGAACTCGTCGAGCTTGCGCGCAATTTTGAGCTTATCCTCTACGGAATAATTCACGCGCTCGCTCTGCATGCCGTCCCGCAGCGTCGTATCATATATGGCTATCTTGGGCACTGTGTGTTTCCCTCCACCCGTGTCTCAGCGGTTCACTTACCCAGCTTGGCTTTGGCGTAATTGACCAGCCCACCGACATTGATAAGCTCGCGCATGAACGGTGGGAATGGCTTTGCCTGGTAACTCTTGCCGGTGGTCACATTATTGATGACGCCGTTCTCAAGGTCGATCTCAACCTGATCACCATCAGATATGCCTGCTACTGCCTCAGGGCACTCAAGAATAGGTAGGCCTGTGTTGAGGGAGTTGCGGTAAAATATCCGCGCGAATGTGTTAGCGATAACCGCCGATATACCCGATTCTTTTATCGCGATCGGAGCGTGTTCCCTTGAAGATCCGCAACCGAAGTTGTCATCAGCCACTATTATGTCGCCCGGCTTAACTTTCTTCACGAAATCCACGTCGATGTCTTCCATGCAGTGCGATGCGAGTTCCTTCGGGTCGGTGGTATTTAGATAACGTGCCGGTATGATAACGTCCGTATCGACGTTGTTTCCATATTTATGAACTGTTCCTTTGATCATTACAAGCCTCCAATTTCATCACGAGAGCACGTAGCAACCCTGCGACTAAAGTCACTGCAACAAAGGCACGAAGTCCACCTTCGTGGACTGGAAACTCAGTCACAGAACCCGTTTTCGTGATTAGTAAATCAATCGAGTTCTTCAGGGCTACCTAGTCTTCCTAACACAGCCGATGCCGCTGCTATGGCGGGGTTGGCCAGGTAGACTTCGGCCTTGGTGTGGCCCATTCTGCCTACGAAGTTGCGGTTGGTGGTCGCCACCGAGCGCTCACCTGCAGCCAGGACGCCCATGTGTCCGCCGAGACACGGGCCGCAGGTCGGGGTGCTTACGGCTCCGCCAGCTTCCACGAATATCTCAGTCAGCCCCTCTTTGATCGACTGCATATAGATCTCCTGCGTCGCCGGGATCACTATCAGGCGCACGTCAGGATGGACTTTACGGCCCTTGAGGATACTCGCGGCGATCCTCAGATCCTCGATACGGCCGTTAGTGCAGCTTCCGATCACGGACTGGTCGATCTTCACGTCCGTGGCCTGGCTGATCGGCTTCGCGTTCTCAGGCAGGTGCGGGAAGCTCACTATCGGCTCCAACTTGCTTACATCGATCTCGATTACGTCTTTGTATGTGGCGTCAGGATCGCTCTTGTAGATGGCGTGGCTTCTCTTCAGGCGGCCCTTGATATACTGCTCGGTGATCTCGTCAGGCTCGATTATTCCGTTCTTTCCGCCTGCCTCAATGGCCATATTGCACATCGTAAACCGGCCCGCCATCTCCATCTCACGGATAGCTTCACCAGTGAACTCCATCGAGCAATACAACGCGCCGTCCACACCAATCTGGCCGATTGTATAGAGAATCAGATCTTTGCCCGAGACCCACTTCGGCATTTTTCCGTAGTATACAAACTTGATCTGCTCCGGTACCTTAAACCATGTTTCACCCATAGCCATCGCAAACGCGAGGTCGGTGCTGCCGACACCGGTCGAGAACGCGCCCAGTGCGCCGTAGGTGCAGGTGTGGGAGTCAGCGCCGATAACTGCATCGCCGGGACCAACCAAGCCCTCGTCAGGCAGCAGCGTGTGCTCGACACCCATCTTGCCGATCTCGAAGAAGTTGGTGATTTTGTGCTTGCGCGAGAAGTCACGCAGAATCTTCACCAACTCGGCTGACTTGATGTCCTTGTTCGGAGTCGAATGATCCGGCACGAGCGCGACCCGCTCCTTGTCGAACACAGTCTCCGCGCCGATCTTCTCGAACTCGCGAATGGCGATAGGTGCGGTGATGTCATTACCCAGCACCAGGTCCAGCCGCACGTTGATCAGTTCGCCCGGCTCGACATATTCCCTGCCGCTGTGTGCGGCCAGTATCTTTTGTGTAATCGTTTGTCCCATAGAAAACCTCGGTTTTTATTCGGTTATCGGTAACGGTCGTCGGTTGACGGCCGGCCGGCATCTTCATTCCTTGGCACAAATATAGCCAGCGTCTCTTTATCCAGAAGACCCCAAAGCGATAGACCACCCAAAACCGTAGCTATATACGGCGTCTGGAAGCCATTGAATATCATTAAACCACTGAGTATCAACCCAGCAAGCCATGCCCAATATCGAAGATTGCTAAGGTTAGCTGCTATATACCTGATCACCGGCGCCAGAACGAAGATGTGGAGCAAACCAACAATGGACACACCCCAACCCATAGTATCCCACAGGTTCTTCTGACCAGCCATACCACCCGGTCCAACTGAGAACGAAGCGAAGTCTGGAAATCGCAAACCAATGCGAAACAACACAATGCCCCAAATGATCGACAGAACTACACTGATGTTAAAGCACACTACCGTAATCATCAACCGTCTTGGCAATTGAAATCGCCTCCTGTGTTGTTATAACTACGTAATTACTTTAGTCTGTTTGCTAGTGGTATCCACAAACAATCACAGTTCACTAGCCCATTCACGAATTGCATGCCAGCGCCAATATATGTAGACTCCCTCAACTATGAACCCTAGAAAGGGAAAAGCGACTATTACCCACAAGAAGCCGTAGGCTGTTACGGCGACCGCAATTGTAGCCAACACAAGTATTGCAGCATAGCCCATCGCAGCTTTGTAAGCCCAAAGCGGTCGTGTCACTCCTAACACAACTAATAAAATCGATGGCAACACCCCGAAAGCAAGTATCCACTGAGCTGGTTCCCGACCAAACTCAAAGACAGCTCCTGGTAAAAAAAGCCCCACAGTCCACATGATCAGCAGTATAGAGTATATGGACTGCCAGATGACAAACTTCGGATCAAACCTCAACTTGCATTCTGTAAGTTCCATCTATAAACCTCTCGCGACTCTTATTCATAGATGGGGGTAATGCTTACCCATCGTAGGCCTCTTCGCAGTAACGCTGCGCCCTCACCCCAGCCCTCTCCCCCAGGAGAGGGAGCAGTCTTTGCGATGCTTAACGCGCAACGCATAACGCTTTAACGCGCAACGTTCTCTAGAGAATCGCCTTGTCCTTCGGCTTGTCACCGTTGCCGCGTATTTCTTCGTAGTGGACCAGCTTGTTCACAGCGTTTAGATACGCTTTTGCGCTGGCTTCTACTATGTCCAGGTCAGCGCCTCGGCCGGTGTAGATTTCACCGTTGTGGCCTTCGAGCTTCACGGTAACTTCGCCA
>JAJFTD010000038.1 GCA_021373255.1 bacterium | reverse complement strand
ATGGACGTCGTATTAACCGACGATGAGCTCGAAGCGCGGCGCAAGGAGTGGAAAGCTCCTGAGCTGCGGGCAAAGGAGGGATATCTCGCGCGTTACGCGCGCTCCGTTAGCTCCGCAGCCAAAGGTGCTATCGTCGAATAGACGGTATGTGTGTTGACCAACGACCGCTGTGGGGACTGTTGACTGTCCACCGGCGGAACGACGACCATTACACAGGAGTCAAATTTTGATAATGACAGGAGCTCAAGCCTTGGTGCAATCGTTGATTGACCATGGCGTGGAGATAATATTCGGATTACCCGGCGGACAAGCTATCCCGATCTATGATGCGCTATATGATCGGAAAGACCTGATAAACGTGCTGATGAGGCACGAACAGGGCGCAGCCCACGCCGCCGACGGCTACGCGCGCGCCACCGGTAAGGTTGGTGTGTGTTTGGCTACCTCGGGGCCGGGTGCGACAAACCTGGTCACGGGCCTTGCTACGGCATATATGGATTCTATCCCGGTGCTGGCGATAACAGGCCAGGTGCGGACCACGGCGCTTGGCAAGGATGCTTTCCAGGAGGCCGATATCACTGGTATCAGCCTGCCTGTGACAAAGCACAACTACCTGGTGAAAGATGCCAAAGATCTGCCCAGGGTGATCGCCGAGGCTATGTATGTTGCCTCTACGGGCCGGCCGGGGCCGGTATTGGTGGACATACCTATTGATGTGTCCTTTGCCAAGTTCGATTACGAACCGGTGACGGAGGTCAATATCCGCAGCTATTCGCCTATCCAGGGTGAGTCGATTACGGAAGAGAACCTTAACGCAGCGGCAAAGATGATTGCGGAGTCGGAGAGGCCGGTCCTATACGCTGGTGGAGGAGTGGTTCTTGCCGGTGCCAGCGAAGAGTTACTGGCGCTGTCCGAGAAAACGCATATACTTGTTGCCAACACCCTGTTGGGCAAGGGCGCAATTCCAGAAACGCACCCGCATTCGCTGGGAATGCTTGGTATGCATGGAACGGCTTATGCTAACCATGCTGTGGACAAGTGCGACCTGCTGATTGCTGTAGGGGCTCGTTTCGATGACCGTGTTACCGGTAAGCTCGCGGCGTTTGCCAAGAGAGCAAAAGTAATCCATATAGATATAGATGCGGCGGAGGTTGCAAAGACTGTGACGCCGGATATCTCGATAGTTGGGGATTGCAAGCGTGTTCTCAGCCTGCTTTTGGATAAGGTCGAACCTCGCGGGGAGACTGAGTGGAACAAGCAGATCAAGCAATGGCAGCAGGATTTTCCGCTGCATTGCCCGTCAGATGACTCACAGCTCTACGCACAGTGCATAATCGAGAGGCTGTGGGAGCACACCAAGGGCGAGGCGATTATTGTGACTGACGTCGGTCAGCACCAGATGTTCACGGCGCTGCATTATAAGGTGACAAAGCCGAGGCGGTTCCTCTCCAGCGGTGGATTGGGAACTATGGGCTATGGTTTCCCGGCAGCGATTGGCGCAGCGATGGGCTGCCCTGATTTGCCTGTGTTCGCTATATGCGGCGATGGTGGGTTCCAGATGACATTGCAGGAGCTTGCACCGTCTTTGGAATACAAGGTTCCGGTGAAGATTGTGCTTCTCAACAATCGTTATCTGGGAATGGTCCGGCAGTGGCAGGAGCTTTTCTATAATAAGCGCTATTCGGGTGTTAATATTGAGTTCCAGCCTGATTTTAAGATGCTCGCGGAAGCCTATGGATGCGTTGGCATCAGGATTGATAAGATGAGCGAAGTAGATGCGGCAATCGAGAAGGCAATGGAGATTAACGACCGTCCTGTGATTCTGGATTTCCACACCGCTCGCGAAGAAAATGTCTTCCCTATGATACCCGCAGGCGAGAGCATCGAGCAAATGATGGTCAACCGGCCGAAATAGACCGTTGACCGCCGACCTATGACTGAGGACCGATAATGAAACCTATGCAACATACTATAACCGTGTTGGTGGAGAACAAGCCTGGTGTGCTCGCGAGGGTGTCCAGTCTGTTTGCGAGACGCGGCTTTAACATTGAATCTCTTGCGGTGAGCGTTACGGACGACCCAACGATGTCCCGCATGACTATTGTAGTTCTGGGAGACGATTCCACGCTGGATCAGATCAACAAGCAGACTAACAAGCTGATTGATGTGATCAGAGTGATAGACTACAGCGAAGTTCCCATCCTGGACCGTGAACTCGCGATGATCAAAGTCGCGGCTGAAAACTCAGCGCGTGCGGAGATTATGCAGATAGTTGATATCTTCCACGCGAAGATCATAGACATAAGCCCGGCGACATTTACCGTGGAAGTTACCGGCAATACGGATAAAGTGGACGCTATCGAGCGCCTGCTGGAGCCGTTCGGCATAAAAGAGATGGTGCGGACAGGCAAGATAGCTATAGCCCGAGGCACCCACACAGCCATATCCTAAAAAGGACGCAAGACGCCTGACGCACGACGCGAGACGCGAGACGCACGACGCCCATGAAACACCTGATCGAAGCAGAACTGGTAAACAGGACACTCGCATTCCTGGCAGTGGGGGGACCACTGGTAGGATTGATCATCGGCATGATGCTTGGTGCTCACGAGAGAAAAACGTGGGTAAGAGTGGCTGGTGGGGTGCTGATTGGCTTGCTTGCTACGGTTGCGTATGGAATGTGGTTGATATATGGTTGGATTACGGACAGGCTGGGCCTGGATTCTGTTTCCAACCTGTGTATACAGCTAGTGTTGTTTGCGATTTTGGGCATAATGCTCGGGATCGCGGGATTCAAGATAACCAACGTACTCAGAAGGCTCGGGGCCTGCAAATAACAGTGGCGGGCCCGACAATGGGAGGAACAAATGCCAGCTAAAGTGTACTACGATTCAGATGCTAATTTGGACGTGCTGAAAGGCAAGAAAATTGCCATTATCGGCTACGGAAGCCAGGGACATGCTCAGGCTCAGAACCTGCGCGACAGCGGCTTGGATGTGATCGTATCTGATCTGCCTGGGTCTGATAACTACAACCTCGCCGTGGAGCACGGCTTCAAGCCGGTTTCGGCTGCCGAAGCTGCTAAAACAGCCGATGTTATCCAGATCCTCACCGAGGATGAAGTTCAGTCGGTCGTTTATGCTAACGAGATAGTGGCGGGACTCAAGGCGGGTAAGACCCTGCTGTTCTCGCACGGTTTCAACATCCACTTCGGCCAGATCGTGCCGCCGAAGGATGTTGACGTGATTATGGTTGCCCCTAAGGGCCCTGGTCACCTGGTCCGCAGAGTTTACACCGAAGGCGCAGGCGTGCCTGCACTTATCGCTGTTTACCAGGATGCCAGTGGCAAGGCCAAGGACACTGCTCTTGCTTACGCCAAGGGCATCGGCGCGACCAAGGTCGGCGTTCTTGAGACCACTTTCGAGGAAGAGACCGAGACCGACCTCTTCGGTGAGCAGGCTGTCCTTTGTGGTGGCTGCACCGCTTTGGTTCAGGCCGGATTTGAGACCCTGGTCGAGGCTGGTTATCAGCCGGAGATCGCTTACTTCGAGTGCATGCACGAGTTGAAGCTGATTGTCGACCTTATGTATGAAGGCGGCATGTCCAATATGCGCTACTCGATCAGCAACACGGCTGAGTATGGCGATTATACCCGCGGCCCTCGCGTGATTGACGATTGCGTTAAGGAGTCGATGGCTGAGATTCTTAATGAGATCCAGACCGGTGAGTTTGCTCGCGAGTTCATTCTTGAGAACAAGGCCGGCAGGCCGGTTCTTAAGGCTGCCCGCAGGCACAGCACCGAGTCCCTCATTGAGGAAGTCGGCGGTAGCCTCCGAAAGATGATGCCTTGGCTGAAGAACAAGGCCAAGTAGTTATCGTTTGATGGTTTAATGGCTTGATAGTTTATGAGGCGTATGCCAAATTAGGGTGGCGGTTTTAGGACCGCCACCCCAAGCCATATCAAGGCATGAGGTGATATCTGTGCAAGCTGAAGATGCAAAGCAGATAGCTCTGGACCTGTTTGCAAAGAAATACAACTGCGCCGAAGCGACCCTGTCAGCTCTGGTCCAGGCATTAGATCTGGATTCTAATTGCGACCCGCGAATAGCCACTGGGTTTGGCGCAGGGCTGGGCCGCTGGGGTGAGGTATGCGGAGCGGTAGCGGGCGCGGTGATGGCTATTGGATTGGTCTATGGCCGGACTGGCGTAGACGATATCGACTCTCGCGAAAGAGTCTACCCGAAAGTTAATCAAATTTTACAGGCGTTTGAGCAGGAGTTTGGCAGCATCCGATGCCTTGACCTGACAGGATGCGACATGCGGACCCCTGAGGGAATGGCGCGATCAAAGGAACTCGACCTGCATGGCAGCGTCTGCCCCAAGTTCGTAGCCTTCGCCACCGAAGCAGCCGTACGCATAATCAACGAAAAACGCGAAACGCATTAACGCACAACGCGCAACTGAATTTAAATTTACAATTAGAAAGGGGTGGATGTCAGATGGCCAAACGTATCAGAATATTTGATACGACTCTACGCGACGGAGAGCAATCGCCGGGCGCGAGTATGAACATCGAGGAAAAGCTGGAGGTGGCTAAGCAGCTTGCACGGCTTAAGGTTGATGTGATCGAGGCTGGTTTTCCGATCTCGTCGCAGGGTGACTTTGATGCTGTGAAAGCTGTCGCTGAGACTGTGAAAGGCCCGGCTGTGGCAGGGTTGTGCCGTGCTAGCAGTGCCGACATCGATCGTGCGTGGGAAGCTCTGCAGACCGCAAAGATACCGGTGATTCACACATTTATAGCGACTTCGGACATTCACCTTGAGAAGAAGCTCAAAAAGACACGTGAGCAGGTGCTGGATATTGCCGTGGCTGCAGTCAAGCGCGCCAAGGGCTATACTGATTACGTCGAATTTTCTGCTGAAGACGCTTCTCGCAGCGATTTTGACTACCTTTGCCAGGTGGTCGAAGCCGTAATTGCAGCCGGCGCAACAGTTGTGAATGTCCCTGACACCGTCGGATACGCTATTCCGTCTGAGTATGGCGATATGATCAGCCGTTTGATAGCGCGCGTTCCCAACTCCAAGGACGCCATCTTCAGCATTCACTGCCACAACGACCTGGGCCTTGCTGTCGCCAACTCCCTTGCGGCTGTGCGCGCAGGCGCGGGGCAGATTGAGTGCACCATAAACGGTATAGGCGAGCGAGCAGGTAATGCAGCCCTTGAAGAGATCGTGATGGCGCTAGGCACTCGCGTTGATCTGTTTGATGTCAAAACAAATATTGTAACAAAAGAGATTTATCGAGCGAGCAGGCTAGTCTCCGACGTGACCGGCCTCTCCGTGCAGGTTAATAAGGCTGTTGTTGGTGCGAATGCGTTTGCCCACGAAGCCGGAATCCACCAGCACGGGGTGTTGGCGGAGAAGCGCACCTACGAGATTATGGATGCGGAAGCCGTCGGCCTTACCGAGAGCAAACTGGTCCTGGGCAAGCATTCCGGCCGCCACGCATTTGAGGGCAAGCTCAAGTCTTTGGGTTATAACCTGCCAAAGGCTGAACTGGATAAGGCTTTCGAGCGCTTCAAAGACCTCGCTGACAAGAAGAAAGAGCTGTTCGATGAGGATTTAGAGACGATCATCGCCGACCAGACTTCCACGATACCGTCCAAGTATAAGCTGGACTACATGAACGTGATGACCAGCCTGGATGGCATCCCCACAGCGACCATTCGTCTAAAAACGGACGATTGTGAGATAATTGAAGCGGGTGTTGGCGTCGGGTCCGTGGATGCGGTCTACAAGACCATCGATAAAATGGTAGACGCGAAATACACCCTGCTGGACTACATAGTAAAGTCCGTAACCGGCGGCACCGACGCTCTTGGCGAAGTTACCGTGAAGCTCGAAGGCCACAACGGTGAAATCTACACCGGCCGAGGCGCTGACCTGGACATAGTAGAAGCCAGCGCAAAAGCGTATCTAAACGCTGTGAACAAGCTGGTCCACTACGAAGAAATACGCGG
>JAJFTD010000030.1 GCA_021373255.1 bacterium | reverse complement strand
GGCGCATCGCCAGCATTCGACACCGCTAACGCCAACTTGTCGAACAACCAAAGCACAGTTCTTGATACCGATAAAACGCTGGCTCAAAACCTTGCGGACACCGGCAAATTGGATCAGGCGATCAAAGAACGCGAAAATGTTCTGAGCTCTAATCCCAAGGACACGCCCACCGCCCAGTTCCTGCTGGCAGCTTATGCCGTAATGAACAACAACTCCGGCGCTATTTCAGTGGCGGGACAGTTGATCAATATAGACCCAGCCAACACGCAGGCCTACTCAATGGAACTAGCCGCCGCCCACGAGCGCGCAGGTGAACGTGACGCAGCCATTGCCGCCTACACCCAGGCCACCCAAGGGCCCGACCCCGCCATCGCCAGCCAGGCAAAAGAGAAGATAGAAGCTCTGAACTCTAAGAAATAACGCAGAGGAGCGGATCACAGATCCGCAAGAGGTGGGTCCAGGATGGCACATCCTGGACCATCAACATCAGCCATCAACCGTCAGCCGTCTCTTCTTGACCTTATGACCTTTTGACTTTCTAACCATATAACCAGGCAGCTAATACGCGTAAACTTGCTTATAAGGTCGCACGCTTAGTGGCGCGAGTTTGGTAAAATCCTCCAGCTTGATCTCTGAGACATCCGTATCAAACAATCTGCCGTATTCTGCAATATAGTTGGTAAGGAGTTCGGCGTCTTTATCAGTCAACTCGGGCATACCCACACCGGTGCCAATTTGGTGAGGCTCGATATTGCCGCGCAGAAAGATCATACCGCCGTGCATTCCCGTGCCGACGTGGTTGCAGTAGTGCGCCTCGCCGGGCTTGAGGGTGAGGCCGAGTATGATCACCACTCCACCCGCCATGTATTCACCCAGAAAGTCCTGAGTTGCACCACCTATGGTCATAACAGGGCGCATGTCCCCGTACTCTTTCATATGGATGCCCACGCGGTACCCGGCGTTGCCCTTGATGAACATCTCACCCCCGCGCGCGGAAAAGCCTGTGATGTCACCGGCCCTGCCATGAGCCACTATCCGCCCATGGTTCATAGTGTTGCCGGAGCCGTCCATTACGTTACCGTGCACGGTAATAGTAGGACCATCCAGGAACATGCCAAGGTCATTACCCGGGGTGCCATGAATCTCTATCTCCAGCTTCCGCAGGGTGTCACGATCTACTGTGCCGTAGAGGTTTGTGCCGATATATCTCTGGCCGGTAACGTTCTTCAGCACGACCTTCAATGCCCCTTCGGACACGGCGTCACGAATCTGCGCGTTTAGCTCTTTATAATAAAGCCCAGCGGCATCTATCTCAATACTAGTTGCTATGCTCATAGAACGCTCATTCCCTACATTCCAGCGGGCCGAATGCCCAGGATATCAAGTTCCTCGGAGGTAAGCCCGACGCCTCTGAGTTGACTTCGACTGCCTTTGAGGCTTTCGATGGAGTTAATTCCCATACCACCGAGCATCTCCTTGATCTCATGCGACCATCCCTGCACCAGGTTCACCAAGCGATTTTTCGCAATCTCGGAGTTCACGCGCTTGGCCAGGTAAGGGTTCTGCGTGGCTATGCCCCAATTGCACTTGCCGGAATAGCATTTCTGGCAAAGAGTGCAGCCCACAGCAATCAGCGCAGCCGTGCCGATATACACAGCATCAGCGCCCAGGGCAATTGCCTTGACTATATCCGCCGCACACCTGATCCCACCGCCGGAGATTAGAGTCACCTGGTTGCGAATCCCCTCGTCCCTCAGCCGCTGGTCAACAGCCGCAAGTGCAAACTCAATCGGCAGGCCCACGTTATCTCGAATAGCCTTGGGAGCCGCGCCGGTGCCTCCACGGAAGCCGTCGATAGCAACCACATCAGCCCCCGCGCGGACGATTCCACTGGCAATCGCAGCTGCATTGTGCACAGCAGCAATCTTCACGGAAACCGGCACGCGGTAGTTGGTAGCCTCTTTCAAGGCAAAGATAAGCATCCGCAGGTCTTCAATCGAGTATATGTCGTGCTGCGGTGCAGGCGAGATGGCGTCAGTACCCATCGGGATCATACGGGTGATCGATACACTCTCGCTCACCTTCTCTCCCGCAAGGTGGCCACCTATACCCGGCTTCGCACCCTGGCCGATCTTTATCTCCACCATCCGCGCCGCGTTGAGATAATCCGGATGAACCCCGAACCGCCCCGACGCAACCTGCACTATGGTGTTGTCCTTGTACTTATAAAAATCTGGATGCAGACCACCCTCACCAGTGTTATAGAGCGTACCCAGTTCTTCAGCAGCTTCAGCTATGGCCTTCTGAACGTTATAACTGATAGCGCCGTAGGAGATAGCCGAAAACAAAATCGGCATCTGTATCTTTATCTGCGGCGGCATCTCACTTGCCAGCTTACCGTCCTTGACCTTCACCGAAGCGGGCTTTGCACCTATATAGGTACGAAGCTCCATCGGCTCGCGAAGAGGGTCGATAGACGGGTTGGTCACCTGGCTCGCGTTGATCAGCATCCTGTCCCAGTAGACCGGCGCGGCTTTGTCATTGCCCGAACCGGTGAGCACCACGCCACCTGTCTCCGCCTGGCGATTGATGTCCTTAACATGCTCACCCGACCAACTCCCATGCGCTCGATACTGCGCCGGGTTAGGCGTTATCGAGATGGCGGCAGTCGGGCACATCACCGCGCAGCGATGGCAGCCCACGCAATTCTCCGGCCGATGCTTGATAAGGTCATCTTCCTCATCACGATAGTGCACATCAAAAGAGCACTGCTTGATGCAGACCTCGCACTTGATGCAGCGGTCATAGTCTCTTTGAACGGCAAACTCCGACAGACGATTGGAGCGGATCTTAAAATCGCTCGCTTTTCTCTGAGCAGGCTTGCTCGGATTGTTGTTCTGATGTTCTTCTATCTTCATCTCGCCACCTCCACAGGGGTCGAGGTTGTGTAGTTCCTCTTGGTCGACTGCTCGGGGACCGGCAGTGCACCCAGTTTTCCAATTACGGGCACTCCACCCATCGGCGTCCAGACATGGTCAAGCTCCAGACTCACCAGCCGTATCGAAGCCTCCTCCGAAGAGAAGTAAAGCGTACTGTCTTTGGTAGCGGCAGTGAGCGGGCGCAGCCTGATACGGTCCGTCACGGCGATCATCTGTGAACCGTTCGCCACCACTATGCTGAACGGCCCGTTCATCAACAGCCCACCATATACCGAACGCAGCGCTGTTTGCAGTTTACGTTCGTCCTCGGGCATACGGTCGATTTCCTCCCACAAAGGCGGAGAGATCACACGGGCGAATATCTCCGGTGGCAATTTCTCGCGGCGCAAGATCAAGTCTATGGCGTAAGTTAGGACCTCGGTGTCCGTGAACATAGTGCACTTGTAACCGATGGTTTCCAGATATGCACGGTTCGCGCCGTAGGAACTCAACTCGCCATTGTGAACTACCGTCCAGTCCAGCATGCAGAATGGGTGCGCCCCACCCCACCACGCCTGGCTATTGGTAGGAAAGCGTCCGTGAGCCGTCCAGATGTGACCCTGATACTCTTCCAGCCTGAAATAACGCGCGATCTGCTCAGGGAAACCTACCCCCTTGAAGACGCCCATGTTCTTTCCGCTGGAAAATACAAACGCGCCGTCGATCTCAGCGTTGACCCGCAGGACTTGCTCGACCATGAAGTCTTCTTCTGTCACTTCCGACTGCTTAGGAATCTTCGGGAGCACAAAATATCTATAAACCAGGGGCTCATTGTTGATACCATCGGTCTTACGAGTAGGTATCTCCTCCGAACGCTCCACCAGGAACCTCGGCTCCAGGTATTGTTCGGTCTCGTGCCGCGCAGCCTGGCTGGTATACATAATATGCAGCGCGTAATGGTCCGGGAACTCGGGATAAATCCCGTAGACCGCGAAACCGCCGCCCAAGCCGTTACCACGGTCGTGCATGTTCTCCATAGCACGAAACACGGGCTCGCCGGAGAACGGCTTGCCGGACACATCCATCATCCCGAAAATCGAGCAGGCGGATATGACTTTGTCTTCATTATAAGGATTACAGACCATACTCAGGTCTCTCATTGCCAGTTCCTCCCGCTCGAATGTATTCGCTCTTCCAATACGTCTTTGGGCAAGCAGATCAGCCCAAGTTTGCCGTCCAGCAGGTCCTGCTCCATGCCCTCTACGCTGACCCCAGCCCGCATCATACCTGTCATTAACCCCGCGCGCTCGACATCGCCACTGATCAACATTCCGACCAGCTTGCTCTCACGCGTGACGATCTTGCGGTAGTTCGTGCCGTCCAGCTTCTTGAAAACCTTGAAGCCGTCGCCCTCTTCTTGTGTGGCGAACCCCGCGGACATAAACGGGAATCCGAAGAAGTTCACCGAGTTAACGCTCATCCCCACGTTATAACTGGCTTCCTTACCGGTCATATTCATACCGGCCACTCTGCCACCTATATAAGCATTGGGCAGAATTGGCAGTACCCGCTGGCCGCCGAACAGTGGATCAAAAGCCTCGGCTATGTCACCGGACGCGTATACATTGGGGATGTTTGTCCGCATGTGGCGGTCGACGAGAATTCCCCTGCCTATCTCGATGCCGGAATCCTTAACCAGCTCAATACGCGGCCTAACGCCTATAGCCATAAACACTGTATCGCAGGAAATTACTTCTCCAGTGCTCAGGGTGGCGAAGCAAACATCATTAGAGTCATCGCATCCGTCGATCCTGGTCACCTGAACTTCTGTAAGAATTTCAATGCCCTTGCTCACAAGCACCTGCCGAACAAGCTCCGAGCAGGCTTCGTCCATCGCGGCTGCAAGCACCCTCGGGGCAAGCTCTACCACGATGACTTCCTGGCCCAAATTCGCCAACGCCTCTGCTGTCTTCAGACCAGTGAGACCCCCACCGATCACCACAGCCCGTTTATTGTGCTGCAGCCAGCCCTTAGCCTTGCGTGCGTCGTCCATCGTGTTCATAAAGAAAACGCCGGGACGATCCATACCAGGTATCGGAGGCGCTATGGGAGATCCACCAGCCGCGATCATTAGCAAACCATAACCAATTCGCTCCCCATCTTCAAGAAGCACACTGCGGCCCTCTACATCCACTGACTTCATCTGCCGCCCGAACATACACTCCACGCCCATTCGCTCATAGAAGTTGCCGGGCCTGTAGTAGACGTTCTCTTCGGCTACTTTACCTGCCATGAAATATGTAATTAACGGTCGGGAGTAGGTGTGCTCGGTCTCGTGCGCCACCACTCCTATGCTGCCATTATCACCCGCAGCCCGGATCGCCTCGATAGCGCCAACGGCCGCGGTAGAGTTTCCTATTATGAGGTAGTCGAACTTATTCATCGTCATCCACCTCCTCTGAAAATAGGATATTTTCGTCCCCTCGCGATGAACCTGACAGCGGCGCAGAATGCGCTGCGAGAGGGTTCATCGGCGATTCTTCGATTACGAGTGCATCATTGGGGCAGTGTTCCACGCAGGAGGGAAACCCGCGATCCTTGCACAAGTCGCACTTGATCGCAGACCGGCCATTGCGCTCGTCGCGTTTGATGACTCCGTTGGGGCACATCAGAATGCAGGTCCAGCAGCCGACGCATTTCTTCTTATCTACCGTAACCAGACCGGTATCGGGATCTTTGGTCATAGCTCCGGTTATGCAGCCATAAGCGCACAGCGGCTCATCGCACTGCCTGCACTGCATGGCGAACGATTCACAACCTGACTCCTCAAGCTCCACGCAGGAGATAGTCTCAGGCGCATTAGGCTTGAAAGCCTTATGGATATTTTTAGAATCGGAGTGCTCTACCTTGCACCAAACTCTGCAAAGCCCGCACCCGATGCACACTTCAGGGATGGCACGTATTCGCCACACGGTTGGTTCCTCCCTTCATAAACACAAACAGCGCCCCGCACTAATCGCGAAGCGCCGACAGATGACAGATACTTGTGAGAGTCGTATCCAAACCCGGCACCACAGTGTACCACGGACAAAAAAACCCCCAGAGGATGCCCATTCATCCAAAGGAGGACTAACAATGTCCGTTCCGCGGCCGACAACCAGTGTCCGCCGGGCTTCAATATCTAGTATACTATACCGCATTTGGGCCGCGCAGGTCAATATTACCCGTAACTTATGCTCACAGACATCGATTCGAGCTTGACACTGAGATTGCGGGAAGAGTATAATTTCCAGTAATAATCAATTACGGCGAACAGTATGTGGGTTTAGCCCGCGTTATTGTTTATCCGGCACCGTGTGTCATCTATATTTGTCGCGCGGGTATGCTGATAATATAATGTGGGCTGGCGGATTTGGCCAATGTGGCTAGCAATAGCGGCGTTGCCAATCCTCTCCCGCCACTGACATGCAGTGACGTGCAATATTCAGCCGAGCGCTGTCGATGGAGGAGGGATTATGGTTGGCACAGGTTCAGGTAAAACCGAATGAGAGTCTGGACAGCGCCCTAAAGCGGTTCAAGAAAGTGCTCCAGCAGACTGGCGTCCTCAAAGAGGCTAAGGAGCATGAGCACTACGAGAAGCCGAGCGACAAGCGTCGCAAGGCCGAAGCCGCGAGGCGCAGGAAAATGCGCCGAGCATAAGTAGCTTCGGCGGCTTCGATACATCGAAGTAACTGCGCCGTCGCTACCAGCTCAGGAGCTGACCTATGTCGTTGACAGACAAGCTTCAAGAAGACATGAAGCATGCTCTGAAATCTAGGGATGAGTTGAGACTCTCAACCATCCGGTTAATTAAGTCGTCGGTGAGCTACGCCCGTATTGCAAAGGGTAGTGAGCTCACCGATGACGAAGTCTTGGGTGTTATATCACGCGAGGCGAAACAGCGGCGCGAGTCCATTGAGGGCGCGAATGCCGCCGGCAGAGCTGATATCGCGGAACGCGAGAAAGCCGAGCTTGATATCCTTACTGAATACCTCCCTAAGCAACTTGACGAAGCCGAGATCGAGGCTATTGTCAGGGATACTGTGGCGGAGGTTGGCGCAGTAGACATCAAAGATCGCGGAAAAGTAATGGGGCCATTGATGCAAAAAGTCCGCGGTAAGGCTGATGGAAAGCTGGTCAGCCAGGTTGTCGAAAGGGTACTTCGAGGGTAGAGTCCCTCATCCACTATGAAACCTCACTTGCTCCGAATCAAGAGGGGCGGAAAAAAGAATTCCGAAAAAAACGCCAGACGCGAAAGCGTTGATCTGCATAGGGCAGGACTGGCAACCTTGACGGTTGTTGTCCTGTCTGTTCTGCTTTCTTTGCCTCTTTTGCTGCCTAACCAGGTATCACTCAAACTTGGAGATATGGCCCCCGACAATATCATTGCGCAGAGAACCGCCCGCTACGAAGACACTTCAGAGACCGAGATGAGGCGAACGCAAGCTGCGGGCAGCGTTGGAAAAGTCTACGATCCTGTGCCCAATGCAGCCGATCAGTCTGTTGGAGCGTTGAAGACTATCTTCAGAACGGTTGAGGACACAAGATCCAGCGCAAATCGCGTCTCGGCATCCGCAGGGGCAGTGAAGGTGAGGAGCCAGTTGGGTTCGCTGATTGGTTCGCATGTGTCTGATCCCACCCTGGCTTACCTGCTCGCCATTAGCGAGAATGATCTCAGGGACGTGGAAGACAATGTCCTTCGAATAGTAAGCGCGACGATGGGCAGAGAGATAAGAGAAGATCCCGCGGATATGCGCGATGCCCGGGAAAAGGCTATGCGCGAAGCAACTAAATTACTTCACGATCAGCGTAAGGCGCTGGTGGTTGGAGAAATTGCACAGGACGTCCTGAGGCCTAACCGGATTTACAACGAAGAACGCACAATAGCCCTGCAGGAAAAGGCGCGCAAGAAGGTGCAGCCGGTAAACAGGCTCATAACTCGCGGAGACCTGGTTATTGCTAAAGGCGAACCCGTTCTTCAGGAGCATCTGGACAAATTTGAGGCTCTCGGCCTTACTCATCCGACACTGGATTATCGCTCCATTTTATGCTACGCCCTGCTGGTTATATTGATGATGTGGATAGTGGTAACGTATCTGCTGCGTTATCATCCCGATGTTTATGCCAACACGCGGGCTATGTGGTTGCTTGCGTTGATCGCAATGGTGAGCACCCTGGCTCTGCGCGTGGGCGGAAGCATGCTGGGAATTAACTTGAGCCCTGCTCACGTAGGTTACCTGGGAATACTTTGGGTCGTTGTGGCAGGAATGTTCATGGCGGTGCTTATCAACCCACAGGTATCTGTAGTAATCGTGGCATTGCTCTCGATAGTCCTGTCGCTGTTATTAAATAACGAGCTAAAGTATGCGACAACAGCATTGATTACCGCGCTGGTAGGCATTTATAGTGTCGCCAATATACGCGACAGGCATGACCTGATGCGCGCGGGTGGTGCCCTGGCGGCGGTTGGGGTGCTGTTGGTGTGGATAACCGGCGGACTCGGAAACGACAACTTTACAACAATGATGGAAGGCACGTTCTGGGCGGGTGTGATAATACCGCTGGTGACAGTGTCGCTGTTCTTCTTTGGAACGGTGCCGTTGGAGAGGCCGTTTGGGCGGACCACTCATATCTCGCTTCTAGAGCTTGCGGATACCAATAAGCCACTCCTGAGACGACTTGTAATGGAGGCGCCGGGGACTTATACGCACTGCATGACCGTTGGCCACCTCGCCGAGTCAGCCGCGGAATCTATTGGAGCCGATCCGCTGGTGGCAAGAGTAGCATCGTATTACCACGATATCGGCAAAATACGCAGGCCGCACTTTTTCATCGAGAACCAGAACATCGAGAATGTGCACGATCGTATGAACCCAACGCTTTCCGCACTGGTCATTACGTCGCACATTAAAGATGGAGTAGATATAGCGCAAGAGTTCCGGGTGCCCAAGGTGGTTCTGGACGTGATAAGCCAGCACCACGGCACCTCGCTTGTGCAGTATTTCTATAACCAGTACACTGGTGAACAGGAGCCTTCAACCGCTGTGGAGCAGCAGTTCCGATATCCGGGGCCAAAGCCGCAGACTAAAGAAGCGGCGGTTGTTATGCTGGCGGATGCAGTGGAAGCGGCCTCAAGAGGCCTCGCGAAACCCACACCGTCCAAGATCGAGCTTCTGGTAAACCGAATTGTGGCCGATAAGTTGCGTGACGGCCAGCTCGACGAATCGGACCTTACATTCAAGGATCTGAGCAAGATCTCGGAGGGATTCGTCCGAACACTCGTGAGCATCAATCACGCAAGAATTGACTACGGTGAAGCGGAGGCCAGGAAGACTGCGGATGCAGATTCTGATTCAGAACTCACAAAAGATACCGGTGAAGGTGCCCAGGATCCGGAGCGTGGCCCGACGGCTGCTGCAAGCTGAGGATTGCAGCGCTAACACGGAAGTAAGCATATTGCTTACCGACGACAAGCAGATTGCTGAGTTGAATAAGCAATATCGCGGCATTGAAGATCCGACGGATGTGCTGTCATTCTCGCTTATTGAGGGCGATGATGAGTTTCCGCCGGATGAAGAAGGCGGGCTGCTGGGCGATGTGGTAATATCTATTGAGACTGCCCAAAAGCAAGCCGAGGCGCAGGGCCATGATCTCGACCATGAGATCGACGTGCTCTTGGTGCACGGCCTCCTGCACTTACTGGGTTACGACCACGCCGAGCCCGAGGACGAGAAGGAAATGTTCGGACGGCAGGCGGAAATATTGAAGATTATAGCTGGTGATGAGTAGATTATGGATTGGTTAGCTGAAATATGAGACTTCTCACAAACCCAATGAACGGGTTCAAATATGCCATTGAAGGCGTGGTGCATGTGTTCCGCACTCAGCGCCATATGCGGTTCCATTTCCTGACTCTGGTGCTGGTGCTGGTGGTCAGCCTCGTGTTCAAATTGACGCGCGAGGAAGTGATCATTTTATTATTCACCATCAGCCTCGTGCTCACAGCGGAGATGTTCAACACAGCGATTGAAGCTGTGGTGGATTTGGTAACACAAACATATCATCCGCTGGCTAAATTCGCCAAAGACATAGCGGCGGGCGCGGTATTGATCACGACTATCAACGCGCTGGCGGTGGGGTTCCTGCTATTCCCTGGCGGAGACAGGCTGAAGATGGTAGGCTCCACCATAGGGATGCACTCACCAGACTGGCCGACCATAATGATTGTGACGTTCCTGCTTCTCGCCGTGATGATCACGATGTGGAAAGTGGCGGGAGGAAAGGGAAAACTGCTAAAGGGCGGAATTGTCAGCGGGCACTCCGCTATAGGTTTTTTCCTGGCAACGACCATAATGTTCATGTCACGTAAAGTATCAGTGGGAATTATGGCATTCCTGCTGGCTGTTTTAATTGCACAGAGTAGAGTAGAAGGAGGCATACATACCCTTAGGGAAGTGATAGCTGGTGCACTACTAGCCACAGGCATAGCTTGTGTGGTTTATACAGTGCTGTCACCAGTCTTCCCAATGAAGTAGTCCGCATTGCTTTCAATGTGGATTGGAGGGTAGCATAGTCGTGGACGAGGACCCAAACCGTATCCTGCCGGAACTGTTACTGATTTTCATATTGGTGCTGTTCAACGCATTCTTCGCTGCCGCGGAGATCGCCCTGGTTTCTGTTAGACGAACGCGCATAAAGCAACTCGTCGAAGAAGGTAATCCCAAGGCGGTAACTGTTCAGAAGCTGCTGGATAAGCCGACCAACTTTATGGCCACGGTACAGATTGGCGTCACCCTGGTCGGTTTCCTGGCGTCGGCCCTTGCGGCAGTCAATATTGCCTATTACCCAGCCAAGTGGCTCGTTGCCGCTGGATTACCTCAGGGAACAGCCAATGCTACAGCAGTACTTGTTGTTACCGTGGCGATTGGTTTTGTCACCTTGGTGTTGGGTGAGATTGCGCCCAAAAACCTGGCGCTCCACAACGCCGAAAAATACGCGCTGATGGTGGCGGGGCCGATAAGCTGGCTGGCTGTGCTCACGCTGCCGGCGGTAAAAGTTATCGGCTTTTTCAGCGACCTAGTAGTCCGCCCATTCGGCGTGCACGCCACATTCTCCGCCCCTGTACTCACAGAAGAAGAACTGAAGATGCTCGTCCAAGCCGGCGAGGAAGAGGGCGTAATCGAAGAAGAAGAAAAGGAAATGATCCATTCCATCTTCGACTTCACCGATACCGTCGCCCGGCAGGTTATGGTCCCAAGGACCGACATCGACGCCGCACCTGTTACTACAACTCTGGACGAAATCCTTGACGTCATCACCACCACGGGCCACTCGCGTATACCCATCTATGAGGAGAATATTGATAACATCATAGGTGTGGTGCACGCAAAAGACCTAATCCCGGTGCTCAGACAGGACAAGAAAGTCTTCGACATCAAGACTGTGATGCGCGAAGCTTATTACATCCCAGAGACAAAGGATGTAGACGAACTGCTGGCGGAGTTCAAGCTCGGTAACATCCAGATGGCTATCGTACGCGATGAGTATGGAGGCACGGCAGGGCTGGTAACAGTGGAAGACCTGCTTGAGGAAATTGTCGGTGAGATACGCGACGAGTACGATATCGAAGAACCGCTAATCAAGATCGTGGATGAAGATCACGCAATAGTCAGCGCAAGAATGAATGTGGATGAACTCAATCACCAGATGAACCTGGATATTCCTGAAAGCGAAGAATACGAGACCATCGGAGGCTTCGTGTTCGACCTGTTTGGAAGACAGCCTCTGGAAGGCGAGTGCATCAGTTATGAGAACGTCGACTTCACCGTGAGATTGATAGAAGGTGGACGACTGCACAGCATTGAAGTAGCTCGAGTGGAGAGGCCGGAAGACCCTGAAGAAGAAGGCTCGAACGGAAACGGGAAATCAAAGACCAACGGCCACAAGGGCGAACGACGGCAGGGATAGATATGAAGTGACATCTATATTGGCGGTTCCGTGACTCGTCGCGCCTCCCATGGGGGCAGATAGACGGTAATCGGCGTCTTGAACTCCAGTGGAGGCTCCGAGTTCAGCCGCAGTTTGAGGAACCACAGCACGGATATAGCCGTGCCTTCCACTGTTGGCAACGCATCAGACGGCACGCGTAGACTAAAACTTCCCTTTATAACCTCCGCACACGGGTCATCAGGTTCGATAGTCATTGATTCCACCACGCTCCTGTCCAATTCCCTTTGCTCGCTTTCGCGGACCCACTCGCACGACTCTAGCAGCACATCGATCGCATCGATGCGCGTGCGGTGCGGGTTGGTAATTATGAAGTGCCCGCTGGTTCGCTGCCCAGACTCCACGACCCGCTGCGGCAGTTCCACGCTAATGCTCAGATCGGCTTGTTCCCCAGCGCCATTAGCTCCAGGGTAGTTAAGCACAACGGGACGATCTTTCAGCCCTTTCGGCGCAAATACAACGGGAACCAGAGTCGAGACCTGCACGCCACTACCAATAGGAAATTGCACGCGCGCAGTAACAGTGTAATCTATTCGCCCCGCCTTGCCCTCATAACTGGAAGGCAGCGACACAGGAAGAGGTATAGCAAACGGATACATGTGCTCTCCCGCACTCAAAGTGCGGCCCACATCCCTGCCCAAAAAACCATTCCAGAACTGCGATATTCGCTCCGATGTGAATCGAGGCTGCTCGCGCCCAGACAGGAGCACTTCACGTTGGAAAAATGGTTCCTGCCGACGAATGGCGCGTGCAAACGATGCCCCTGCAACAGTTTCAAATCCCGCCACGGACACAGTCAATGCGCGAATATTGGTCTCTCGGCTCAGCCGAAACACAACACTACCACTGAGCTGCCCACCAGTAGCAAACACTCCACGACTGAGGTGCAACTCAATAAACGGTGCCGACCCGCGTATTCCGGTCTTTGTATTCAAGGGATTATTCTGCTTATCCATCACTGCGGCCATGGTAACGCAGACCGCCCGTCTTTTCAATAGGCAAACACAATCTCTAGCGCACAACACATATTGACATTTACTCTGAGCAATGTTAGAATTCCACTATATTGAGCGGGAGTAGCTCAGTTGGTAGAGCGCTAGCCTTCCAAGCTGGATGTCGCGAGTTCGAGCCTCGTCTCCCGCTCCATTTTTATGTACGGCCTCAAGGCAAAGGGGATAAGCTCTCACCTATAATGGTCGAGGGTTCAAGCCAATAACCTCGGGAGGAAACGAGAGTGCCTAAGCCTGCAGTTGCAGCACATTCCAAGACCAAGTGCTTGAGCGCGTATCTCATAGATAGTTTGGTGATTGTGTTTTTTGCACTGCTGGCACATGCCATCGCATTTTCAACGTACTTCCATGATGACGATTATGACTGGTTGATCCTCGCCAGGAAATGGACCACCGGGCTCCCCCTTTTCTCCCCCAACCATTGGAATACCTTCCGTCCAGGCACGCATGTATTAATGCGGATCAGCTACTCTTTATTTCATGACTGGGCTCCCGGTTACCACGCATTCAGCCTGTTGTTACATATTGCCGCGATCCTGTTGCTGCGGGCTTTCATCTCTCGTATGGTTCATAACCGTGCGGCAGTTCTCTTATCGACGCTTCTGTTTGCGGTTGGCGCAGGGCATGCCGAAGGAGTTCAATGGGTGTCGGCTGTCGGTTTTCCATTCGCTGCTTCTCTCTCCTTGGGAGCTCTCATACTGCTGGACAAATATCTGCGAGATTGTAAACTCTCATACTTTATCTGCAGCGGAGCCTGCTGTCTTTGCGCCATTTTGACCCATGAGTTCGCTGTTTGGACGTTGGTTTCTCTTTTCCTATTCGTCGTTATGTCAGGGGCTAAGGTATCGCGAGGCCATTTGATCAGGGTATGCGTGGTCTTGGTGGCTATCGCTGCAGTATATGGCGCGGTTTATATCAGTTATTATACGAAATACGATAAAGGCGTTTTCAAGAGCGGAGAACCTGCCCTAATCTCTGCCAGGCACATTCCCATGAATGTGTTGAAAGCCGCTCCAAGATTCATATCACCGGATTTCGCGTATTCCGAAGCCATAGTTCGGCGGATCGCCGCTGTTTCCCCTGCAATAGCCAAAGCAGCCACGTGGCTGTGGCTTGCACTTAGTGCCGGATTGTTGATCGCTATGCTGTGGCTCGCGGCATCTAAAAGAGGGATTATCAGGTGGGCAGCGCTGGTCGCCATTCTCGGGCTGATCCTTGGTTCGACAGCAAGTGTAGGTGTCGGCGGAAGATATCTTTATCTCCCAATGATTGCGTTTACGCTTCTTCTGGCTATTGTTCTCGAGAAGGCGTTCGATTCTACAAAAGGGAACGCAGCAAGATTTATTGCTCTTTTCGCTGTATGCTCAGTGCTCATCTTCAACCTGCTGGCTAACGTCGTGTGCCTGGTATATATCAGAGACACATCAGTAAAACGCCTGCGGCTGCTTCAGACATTGAGGAAGATCAGCGATGCTCACCCCGGCATAACGCTCGTATTGTCAGGTGCCGGCAAATATGCCTACCCCTCAGCTTATGTCTACTATGGCATTCCAATCACAGAAAATGAGAATGACGCCGCAGGCAAAGACAAGCTTTATGTGACATATTCACCATCCGGCGTCAGCATAGACAAGTAACCTGCTTTTACATCTCTTCTTCATTGTGCTATCGGCTGATACGATGCTAAAATCTGTCTAGACCCAACACCAGTTCCAGCGGGTCAACCGGCCTTATAAGGATGTTATACAAATGCCCATATCACGAGACCCGTTTGTATTCGGTCAACACTGCACAACAGTAGATTGCGATTGGAAAAAGCTGCTGAAGAATAACGAGCAATCGTTTATTACAGACAACCAGTTATCGACCTTTGTAAGCAACAACAAGCCGGGATGTGACAGAATCCACTTCTATCCGCTGCCGTTTCCATACACATTTTCAGGTGATAAATGGAACTACGAGGAACTGATCAATCATAATAGCCTGATAAGCGAAGGCCCGGCGCTCGATTTCCAGCCGGATGAAGCTCACCTTGTTTTCCAACCCCACCTGATCGAGAAAAAGCTAGTCTCCGCAGACGCAACTATCAATGAGAAGTGTGCAGTCTCAGGCAACACACTGATCATCTGTTGGGATATGCATAGATTGAGTAAAACCAGAATGAGCTTCTCGCTGCCGTATTTCAACGCGAATGTGGAGAAAATCGATGGTGGAATAGTAGCCTCAGTTAAGGGTTCTGTCTTCTGTGCGTTGTCTGTTGCCGGAGCGGAAGATGTTGAATTCGAAACACAGCGCGAACCGTTCTCATGCAGCGTTGATATTCGTGGAAGCAGGGTCCATCTGGCGATAACCTGTGGCTACGACAAGTCCTTGGTGACTGAGGAAAACAAGGCTGCCCTCGCAGACCCGGGTGCAGTGTTCGATGCCGCCGAAAAGATGTGGAACGACTATTTCACAAAAATCGTGCCGCACTTTTCCTGCTCCGATAAAACCATCGAGCAGTTATATTATTATCAGGCATACATGACCCGTGCCAATCTGTATGATATCCCATACGAACCATTCACCCGCCCCTACACTTGCCCCTGGAAGACCGGCGCGCTGTGGCAGTGGAGTTGGAATACGCCGATGAACTCCGTGTGCGAGCGATGGCTTAATGACAAGTCCATTGGCGCTGGTGGAATCCTTATGGAAGGCGACAACGGTGGCGCGCTCAACATCGGTTCATTTCTAAGGCCGCTCAAGAAGATAGACCAGCTCCGCGTGCACAATGCATTTCACCAAGCTCTGGGAGAGTATCTCAAGAAACTCCCCGATGAGTATGATATGGCCCTTTTCACGACAATGCCGCACTCCACGCCAAACGGCCTTCTCGGAGCCTGGGAGCTATATCTTGCATCCGGTGACAAAGACTACCTGCGCGATGCTCTTGCGATCATGCTGGAGGCTGAATCGCTGTTTTCCAGAGATAAGTTGGAGAATGGCCTTTATACCACATCGTTCGTTGATGAATACGATTACTCCCTGCGGCTGAAACCGTTCATCAAAGCCTTTGCAAAGGGTGATACCGCAATGATGCTCAAGATGGACACACCCTTTGCTGCAATAGATTATAACTGCTACTTGCACAGCCTGAGAGAGAGGATTATCCAGGCTGCGGCTGTACTGGGCGAGAGTAGTGTCGATGTTGAGCTGATAAAGGCAAAAAACATAAAACTGAAAGCAGCGATAAACGAATATTTGTGGGATGATGAGGACGGATTCTACTACGACGCCGACCCGCGCGATATGAGCCGCTCCAAAGTAAAGTGCATCGCTGCATTTTCTGCCCTGTATGCAGGCATCGCCAGTCCTGAGCAGGCAAAACGTATGGTGAAACATTTGACTAATCCGTTGGAATTCGGCACCCCCTACCCCTGCCCATCTATATCGATAGACACGCCGGAGGTTGATCCATCACTCCTAACATATGGCGGGGACTGCTCGATCACATCGGGCATCTATTTCACAGCAGAAGGGCTTATCAAGTATGGCTACACCGATCTTGCCTCCCAGTATATTCTGAAGACAATCAAGATGGTTATGAGAGACGGACCGAGCTCCTCGTATTCGTATCACTGTATCACAGGAGACTGCAATCAAGAGAAGCATACTCTGGCTGCGCAGTCAGGGATAATTACGGATATGATCTGCAAGAACATCATCGGGATTCACCCACAGGCAAATGGCATGATAGATGCCAACCCGATAGCTCTGGCCACATCCGGGATCGAGAGCTTTACATTTGGCCCATACAGGTACCAGGACAAAGTCATCACGGTAAGCCTGGTTAATGGGAAATATCAGGTGTTCGATGAGGTTGTTACTTCTTAATCTGCTCTGTCTAGTGCAGCGTCGCACTAGACAGAGCATTTCATATCTATTACTTTAAGGCAGTCCACTCGCTGTTTAATTTTGAACTCTTCACCACTGCCTCGATGAATGCCATTCCCCGCACTCCGTCATCTGCATCGGGAAAATCGCCGGTTGCTGACCTGTCTCCATCCAGCCTTTGACTAAGTGTCTGGGCAAAGTTTCGGTAGATGTTGGCAAAAGCCTCTATAAAGCCCTCAACATGTCCGGCGGGAAGTCGAGTATTAGCCGCAGCGGACGCTCCGACGAAATCGGTGGAAGTGCGCAATACTTGTATCGGCTGATCCAGCCAGTGCACGAGGAGTGTATTAGGTTCCTGTTGGTGCCACTCAAGGGAGCCTTTTTCGCCGTATACACGGATATTCAGAGCGTTTTCTTCGCCCACAGCAATTCCGCTTGCCCACAACACTCCCTTTGCTCCGGCACTCATACGAAGCAGCACACTGCCGTCATCATCGAGGACACGTCCGGGCACAAACGAGGTCAAATCCGCACATACGCTCTCTATTTCCAAGCCGGTGATATATTCAGCGAGGTTAGCGCAGTGAGAGCCGATATCACCCATAGTGAAACTCGCACCGGCGCGAGAAGGATCAGTGCGCCACGCGGCCTGCTTCTGGCCGGACTCTTCAACAAGCGTAGCCATCCACCCCTGTGGATACTCAACCACCACTCGCCTGATCTTGCCGATCTGCTCATTTGCAACCATTTCCCTGGCTTGTTTGACCATAGGATAACCGGTGTAGTTATGAGTCAGGCAGAAGAGCAAACCGGTGGATTTGGCCTTGTCCGCAAGAGATTTTGCCTCTTCAAGGCTTAAGGTCATAGGCTTGTCGCACACCACGGGAAAGCCAGCGTCAAGAGCAGCCATCGCAACCGGATAATGCATGTGATTGGGAGTGACAATGCTCACGAAATCCATGCGAGCATCAGCAGGAAGAGCACGTTCTTTATCAAACATCTCCTGATAACTGCCGTAAACCCTATCGTCCGCAAGAAACAGCTCAGCTCCACTCGCCTTTGATTTCGCAGCGTCCGAGCTGAACGCGCCACAGACCAGCTCAATCTGGCCATCAAGCCTGGCAGCCATACGGTGCGCCGCTCCGATAAACGCATCTTTTCCGCCGCCAACCATTCCCATACGCAGTTTTCGTTTCATAATGCTTCCTTCTCTAGCTAGATAATACTCCAATGAATCTGGTAGCAGCATTCTAACATCAAGTCGCGAACGCCCAGCACCATGATTCTCATTATTATTCCCACAACAATCGCTTGTACCTGGAGGCCATAAACACGGACAGTATAGCTTGCACTAAGACCACAGTCAATCATTTCGAGCTGCGTTTTATAAATATCACAGCAGTATCGGAAGAAGTTGCGGAGCTTGAATATGGTCATATATTGTGACACATAAGTGAAGTGTTTTCGTCCGCACCATAAACACTTGCAATAAGCAAGAACTCAAAAGCCTCCATTACATGAGCAAACATGCCGATTATGATAAGTATGTATAAATATAATGCCCACTTATCGTTATAAGCATTCCAACAAGGAGATTAAGCACCTTGAAAACTGGCCTGCCGAAAATCACCTTATCAGCTAAAATATTCCTAGCTTCGTTATCTCTGGCTCTTACGGTATTAGCTATATCGAGCACAATCCTATACATTGACGCAAGCAGATCACTAAGACAGGAATTACGCCAGCGCCTGATAGCAGTTGCTGCCACCACAGCCACACAGCTTGATGCTGATCTTCATGACAGCATCAGGACGCACGTCGACGAATCATCGGACCGTTATCATCGCCTGCGCTCTGTGCTGGATTCAGTAAAGAAAGCAAACCCTGACATCCGCTTCATCTACACCATGCGCAAAACTTCCAAACCGGGATTTTGGGAGTTTGTTGTCGATGCCGAAACTGATCCCAAGCTGGTGTCACATGTAGGCGATATTTATGACGCCAGGAAACTGCCATATCTAGCGAAATCGCTCTATGGCGCCACGGCTGATACAGAACCCGTTCCTGATGAATGGGGATGTTATTTGTCAGGCTATGCTCCGATAATCGGTGATAATGGCAAGGCTGATAGCATTGTCGGCGTTGATATGTCCCTAAAGCAATTGATCAATGAGCAATCTTCGATGAAGAAAGTAGCCATTAGAAATGCTCTGTATGCCTGTCTCATGGCGTTCATCATCAGTATTATTGCCACCAAAGCCGCACTTAAACCGATTAAGATATTCATGCGTGCAGCCGAACGTGTAGCCCAGGGTGATCTGGGTTTCTCGGTGTCATGGCCTGCTGCTGACGAGATAGGTGATTTCGCAAGATCGTTCAACCAGATGATCGTGGGACTTGAAGAAACATCGCGTGACTTCCTGACAGGGCTTTACAACCACATGTATTACCACGAACGGCTTGATGCCGAAGTCCAGCGGGCAACCCGATATGGGCACGAGCTTAGTGTGCTGATGATCGATCTGGACCGTTTCAAGTCCATAAATGATACCCTCGGACACCCGGTTGGAGACAGTATAGTCCGGCAGTTGGCCTCAGTAGTGAAGCAGAGCTTGCGCGACAGCGATGTGGCGGTGCGCTATGGCGGCGATGAATTTGCAGTAATTCTACCGCAAATTGGAGAACAAGGAGCAATCGAGGTGGCTGAACGCCTGCGAAAGCTGGTAGAAGCACACTCGTTCTCAGCCATTCCATTACATGACCTGATACACCAGGGCACCGATAACAGTGGGAAAACTATACATCTCACTGTAACAATCGGCGTTGCATCTTACCCACAGCACCACAAGACAAAAGATGGCTTAATCATGGCATCAGATATGGCTCTCTGCCGGGCTAAGCATGTGTCCCGAAACAGCGTGGCTAGTTACGATTCTGTATGCCAGAACAAAGACATCAACCCAGACAAACTTTACCAGATGCTTCACGACCCCAGTTCGGCGGCTGTGCAGTCACTAGCCGCAGCAGTAGACGCAAAAGACAGATACACCTGCGGGCATTCGGAACGTGTAGCTCATTATGCAAAAGAGATCGCGGAGTCGCTGTCTACCGATGAAGAATTCGTCAATGCGCTAAAAATAGCAGGACTTTTACATGATGTCGGCAAAATAGGAATACCAGATGCAATTCTAAATAAGACCGGAAGCCTAACGCAGGAGGAGCGCGCGACTATAAAGCAGCATTCAGCGCTGGGCGGAACTATACTGAAGCGCGCACCGCACTTGGACCAGATCATTCCAGCTGTAATGCATCACCACGAGCGGTGGGATGGCAAAGGTTATCCTGAAGGTCTCAAGGGTGAGCAAATTCCATTAATAGCACGTATAATGGGTGTTGCCGATGCGTTCGATGCTATGACTTCTGATAGGCCCTACCGGCCAGCTATGTCGGTTGAGGCAGCACTGCTTGAACTGCGCGCCGGAGCCGGCACGCAGTTTGATCCAGATATTGTGGAAGCGTTCATCGCAAAAACATCCGCCGAAAATACGAAGGCCGCTTGACTTGCTCCCATGCAGGCCGCGATGGTCTTCATGGGAGATATATATTGAGCAGTATAAAACTTATCATCTTCGACCTGGACGATACCCTTATCGCCAGCGGCCCCATCTGGCGGCGTGCCGAGGTGCGGTTGTTTCGCCACCTCGGCAGCGAGTACAGTAGCGACATCGCTCAACTCTACAAAGGTATGAGCGCACTTGATGTAGGCAGGACTATCCACCAGTGCCTGAACCCGTCCGGCATTACCGGCGACCAATGCGGTCAACTACTCCGGGAATGGCTGATAGAAGAGTTCAAAGGCGATCTGCAGCCGATGACCGGAGCCACAGAATTGATTGCAAATCTTTATGAAACCCATAAGATTACAGTGGCATCCGGTTCCCCACGTGAAGCTATTCAGGGTATACTGGCCCGGTTCGGCTGGAACCGCTGGATCGACAGTTTCACCTCCAGCGAAGAAGTATCACTTGGAAAACCCCACCCCGATGTCTTCCTTGAAGCTGCAAAAAGATTGAATTACGCCCCAGACGAATGCCTCGTGATAGAAGATAGCTTACATGGGGTACATGCGGCTCATAATGCGGGAATGACTTGTTTTGCCGTACCCAGTAGTTGTGATCCACAAATCGGCAGTGAGGCGGACAGAGTCTTTCAATCGCTCTGCGACATCTCATCGACCGTTATAAAGGAGTACAAGAAGTAATGAGCAGTAATGTAAACTGGTCCAACCCTTATGCTGAGAGGGATGAAAAATGGTTGAAAGGAAATCTCCACACGCATACAAGCCCAGCCAGCGCATGCGGGGAGATTTCCGTGGAAGACTGTGTAAACTTATATGTGGAACGGGGCTACGACTTCATGTCGATCTCCGATCACATGGTCTACAATTCCCACACAGACAACCGGCTGACTTTTATACCCGGAATTGAGTGGAATGCACGAGAGGGCGGAGGATATCATACCGGGGTATACTCACTAAACTCTAACGACTTGCATGCCCCGATTACTATTCCAGATCAAGATACCTTGCTGGAGCAATTAGCGGCAACAGATGCGATTGTCATATTAAATCACCCAAACTGGCAGATGAGACCGCACTATCGGCGAGAGGAGTTGGAGCAGAGACGCAACTATGATGGCATTGAGATATACAACGGCGTCATCGAACGTCTGGACGGCTATCCTATCTCAACAGATAAGTGGGATTACTTACTTGCCAAGGGGATAAAGGTCCTGGGGTTCGCCAGCGACGACTCTCATCGAGCCACCGACATCGGGCTGGGCGGCATTCATGTAAGAGCAAAATCAGCCAGCCCCACAGATATTGTGGCAGCGATCAAGTCCGGCAATTTCTACGCATCCAGTGGCGCATTGATAGATGACATCAGGATGCAGAACGGTGTGATAGAACTGGAAAGTTCTGACGCTCAGGAGATACAGTTACTTGCTGATGGCGGCTGTATGATCCAGCGAGTGCGCGATAAAAGCCTCAAAGTAGATACCCGAGATTTACGAGTATCTTACGTTCGCTTTGCTGTTTACGGGTCAGGTTCATCCATGGCTTGGACCCAACCATTCTTCCTATGATACATCCAGCGTGAAGTATCAATCTATTGATAAGCCCCGGGCTTTGCGGCTCGGGGCTTGTTTATATGATGATTTATTTTTTATCTTCCCAGCGGGGTTCATCCGCAGAAGGTGGAAGAGTGCCACCTTCTAATATTCCGCCGGAAGGTATTCCGCCTTTGACCTTGGTCCCGGTGATCCCACCCGTAGTGGATATCTCGTTGCCTTCCTCGTAAAAGTCCTCGTCGCTGATCTCTTCCTCTATAGTGCCCCTTCTGCGGATTTCATCGACTTCCTCGCCTTCGGGAGTCAGCGGCTCAGTGCCATGCCTCTTGCGACCCTCCTCGGGGCTTTCTCCTGCAGGGGTTCCTATCTCAGATCGTTCCTCCGCTGGGGTCCTGCCTTCCAGGTCTTTTTCTTCCATTATTGCTCACGCCCCTTTCAGGTGGAACCAAATATTGAGTCCCATGTTATTTTGCCCGTGTGAAATAAAAATATGTGAGGCAGGCTGGACCTACTAATACGATTAGCAGGCAAGCATTCGGGTATAATAGCGGGTGCTGAGTGTTTATAATGTGATAATATCCTGGTGTGAGCTTACGCTCAGCACTAGTTTTCGCAGCAACAAAGATCATTACGCCATACAATTCCACTATCTAATAGCGCGGAGGTGATAAACTTGTCCATTCTGGAAGACGAATTCGGAGATATAATCGCCAAAGCCCGTGCGGGAGCCGGGTGCACAGTTGATCAAATTGCTGAGTCAACACGCGTCCCTGTCAGCGATATACAAAAAATGGAATCATACCAGCTTCTACCAAGCCGTGAACAGACAATCAGACTTGCTCATGCTCTTTCGCTCGATTCCACAAAACTGACTGAGATAATGAACGATAGCTGGCATCCGCAGCCGCTCAGTTTCCAGCGCGAGAACGTGGTGATAGAGCAGATATCAGTCCCTTATGGAACATCAAACTGTTACGTAATCGGTTGTACTAAGAGCGGTATAGGAGGAGTTGTAGACCCCGGAGGCGCTGTGGATGAGATACTGCGGCTGCTCGCCGAACACAACCTTAACCTGGAATTAGTGCTTATCACACACTCGCACGCAGATCATATCAGCGGGTTGAAGCAATTGATATCAGCCTGGCCCGGCGCGCGAGTAGTGAGCAACTCAGCAGAAAAAGACAGAATAATGCATGAAGTGTCCGCACGCTGGGAACCGGCTAACGAATGCGTAGCTATTCATCTCGGTGATCTTACCTTGACTGCACTCGACACCCCCGGCCACACACCTGGCTCAACGTGTTATACAGCAAACGGCATCTGCTTCACTGGTGACACCCTGTTCGCCGGATCGATCGGACAGCCAGTTGACTGGAAAGTATATCCGAAGATGCTATCATCCATCCGAGACAAGGTGCTCAGCATGCCCGGGAATACAATCATCCTGCCCGGTCATGGCCCCGCGACCACTGCCGGAGAAGAGAACGCGCATAATCCATTCTTCTGAATATTGCCGCTCTATACCTCGGCTTCAACCTTGGAGAGCACCACATCTTCCATAATATGAATAATTCCATTGTCTGCATTGATGTTGCCTTTGCAGATCTTTGCGTTATTAATACGCAGCCCTTGATTAGCATCGATCACAACATCGTCGCCGTTAAGTGTCAACTGCTTGCGGCTCAGTGCCATATCCTCAAACGTGTGAACCCCGGGAAGCACGTGGTACAGCAATACTTGTCTTAAGCTGGGGATGTGATGGTAGAGTAGTTCAAATGTGCCTTCTCCGGCTTTATCAAACCCCTTGTCATTAGGTGCTAAAAGAGTAAATGGGCCAGGGCCTTTGAGTTTGTTTACCAGGTCTGCTTTCTCCAAGGCTTTGATCAATCTCTTAAAGGACCCTGCCTGTTGGATTGTCTCCACTATATCAGCCACGTTGTTCCCTCCTCGGGAAAATAGTACATTTTCGTCCATTCGCGATGAACCTGACAGCGGCGCGAAACGCGCTGCGAGAAGGTTCATCGGCGATTCCCTTGGGCGACAGAACTATCTTCGAAATCGATTGCAGGTTTACACCTAACTTTCCCTAACACATACCAACGGAAACGTTTTAGCACTTGACGATTGGCCGTCAGGCAGATACACTCTACTATACTTCGCTATAATCTGCGGGCCGAAACAAGACAAAGTGCGTTCAGAATGGCAGGCT
>JAJFTD010000188.1 GCA_021373255.1 bacterium | reverse complement strand
GGTCGAGCCGTCTAATATGTCAACAGTTGTAGTAGTCGCTACGGCTCCACCGTATGCAATAGCCTTACAGTCGATCAACCTGAAAGACAATCCCGTCGGCACTGCAACAAGAGTCTTGCCAGCGCCGATCTCAGCTGCGGTTGATCTTACTCGAACGTTGTATACGACCGGATCAACTGCCCCATAGATCGTGCTTGTTCCCTGAAATGGCGCGGATGCCGTTGTCACACCAGTTCCCTTAACTACGCGGAACAGATATGCGCCGGCAGTCGTCTTGATGCCCAACTCGCCGCCGTTGGTGCTAAGACCTCCGACACCCGCCGACACACCGGTGGGCACGATGTTCACCGCCATCACAGGCAGGCAGAGCATCATAATAAACATGACCATAATCACAATGGCCCATAATCTAGATCCGAGTTTCATTCCAGCATCCCTTTCTATGGTTGCATATAAGTGTGGGCGTCACCGCCCGTAGTTCTTTAGTCTGCGAGTTTCGGGTCAATTCCCGTAGGAAGCCCGTCGCCAGATACGACTGTGGCGGTTTGATCCACTGAACTATCGCCCTCGGGGATAGCCGCCATCAGCTCATCAACCGTCTTGCAGTCGGATACATCGATGCCCAACTCCTCTGCTCGCGCGAGCAGCTCTTTCTTTGTCGGTTTTGCGGTGGCAGCATCTTGGGACACCTCTGCTCTGCGGCCCACTGTCTCTTCGATAGCCCCGAGCGCGAGCAGCCTTTTCTTCTCCGCCGCGTTCAGCGTCGGCGCGACGGCTCCGATAGGATATCGCACACCATTATGCTTGAGCACTTTTAACAAAACGTAAGGCATAGCACTCCTTTCAAAACTGGGGACGCCCGTACAGGCGTCCCCGTGGAATATACGACTAGAGAACAGTCATCACGAGCCAAGAGTCAACATCCGGAATGATCGGCACCGGATAACTTACGACTTCCAAAAAGCGAGTGTTGGAGGGCTTGTCCGTCCACACACGAGGAATCAGCTCGGACACATATGTCCGCTCTTCGGCCACCTCAAAGTGCGCACCAAAAACCATCTTTTGAGATGGATTGCGAGTCTGGCTGCAGCACAGAATGGCAGCGCCCACCGGGATCATCGGCGTCGATGCTTTCGTGGTGTCGTCTCGATACCATTCCGGGTACCGGAAGATTTCTACCGGTCCGTATGTGCCTATATAGACGGCACCGTTCGGTAACTCGCGAGGATTGACTGAGCCGACGTTAAAGTTTCTAACGTCGAGAGCTTTCTGAACCTTCTCGTTTGCCATGAAGCACTTCGCGGCATCCTTGCCGAGGATGAGAGTGTCGGGAGTTATACCGCAAGCTTCGATAACTTCATCGCATCCATCATCAATATCGCCAAGGATGTCTGCCGTGGCGGTGTTCCAAAGGTCTGCACCATTCAGAACAACATTCAGCGTGTGGCCGACTGTTATCGTGTCCTTGACGCCTTCACCCTCTAAGGAAATGACGCCAGTTGAAAGCAACTTAGCCCACATCCATTCCCATCGGCGAGCGATGAGAGTCTCGTGCGCGAGGATCTGCTCAGCAGCGTAAGCGGCCGCGCGCTCATCAGGAGAAGCTGCTCCACCAATCACCTCTCCGGGCATTCTCTCGAATGCCTCATCGCCCCGGAACACTCCGCGTGGCGCAAGCATTGGCGGTCGATACTTGCCGGTGACGACAGACTGCTTCTCAACAAGCTTGCCGCCGATAACCCGGCTCACGATAGGAGCCATGCTCCGCGTGCCCTTAACGAAGTCGAACATGACGTCCTGGGTCTCAACGGGTTTGATGTTGCCACCAACCAGCCGATCCCGGAGAAAAGTCTTAACCCTCGGGGTAGCTCTGACTACCTCGAGCATCGTCGCCGTGTCGTAATTGCCCAACAGCGCAGTTTGCATTAGTTCACCTCCACCGCGCCGCGCAGGACAATGCCGAGACCCTGCAAGGTCGCCTTGTGAGTTGCTGCCGTATCGGTCCCGCCGAAGAGCAGCGCATTGTCATTGAACTCGCCCCGAATGTAGACAGAGCAGACGACATCGTCGTTCGTCGCGTCCACATCTTCCGCGAGCACTACAGCGGCCGTCCGACGCCCATCGTCGGTTCCCGCTGTGTTTACCAGAGCGTACTTACCGCCAACCGTGATCTTTCCGAGCACGGCGCCGCGCGGCAGTATGCCCTCCCCGGTCAACACTATGCCCTCAACAGCGATCACATCGCTATAACTGGCGATTAAGTTGTCCGGGCTATTTGCCGTAGATTCAAACAGGTTCATTGCTCTACCTTTCCGGTCCGCGCCATACAGGCACGGCGCCATCTCAACAAAAAAGCACCCGAGTCTCCTCGAATGCTTTAACATTGCTCTATTGATATATGGATTGGATTGACTACTTCAGACCGCGCAACTTATTGTAAGCATTAGTCAACAGGCCAACGGCTGTCACCTTTGGCGTATCATCACCGCCGCCATCCGATCCTACACCCAATCCCTGCCCATCCAGCCGCCTGGCATTGAGCGCAGCAGCATTCCGCACGGAATCAGATTTGATTATGGCCTGAGCCACATCTCCAGCCGATGCACCTGAGGTGATACCATCCGTGATGATCTGCTCAGCCCCCGGAATCGCCAGGTCCATTATGTCAGTAATCCGCTTCCGCTCTATCGCTACAGGGTCGGCGTCAGGCTCTGCAGCTGCAGGCTCCGGTTCTGCCGGCGTTGGTTCGGGCTCGACTGTCGGAGCAGCAGGTTCGGGTTCTGGTGTTTCAACGGCCGGGTCATCTAGCTCTGGTTCTGGAACCTCGGATGTCGCAGTAGCCAACATCGCTTCCGGCCACTCTTTCACGCCGCGAAAATCAATTTCGGTCTCATTCACGATGAATCGACCCATCCGAGCCGTGGCAGCCACGCGGATCGGCGCGGTAACTGTATCCACAAACCCATAACTTTTCGCTTCCTCAGCTGTCATCCAGGTTTCGGAGTTCATCAAGCCGATGAGCGCACTACGGTCCATACCTGTCTTGCCCTGGTATACAGCGAGGATGGTTTCCCGCACCTGGTCAAGCAAAGCCGCATCCGCACGGAGCTGTCGAGCGTCTCCGCTTGTAGTAAACGCCGGGTTGTGAATCATCATCATTGCATTGCCCGGCATGATCACTTCATCACCGGCAAGCGCAATAATAGAAGCAGCCGACGCTGCCAACCCATCTATATGCGAGGTAACCTTAGCGCTATGAGTGCTAAGCAAATTGTAAATAGTCTGAGCCGCGAATACATCCCCGCCAGGTGAATTGATTCTCAGATGGATCTCGTCAACAGCGCCGAGTGCTTTCAGATCATCAGCAAACTGTTTTGGGTAGGTGTCGTCCGGCATCCACGCGTTCCACCAGTCGCCCATCACAGCGCCATAGATATAGATGTCTGCGCTTGTCGGTTCCCCGCTCGTGGTTTCGTTACGCACCATTCGCCAGAACTTCCCTGCGTCCGCTGCTGGTTGCTCACTCTCTGTGTTCGTGTTGGCCTCAGCCGGACCAATGGTCAAGGCAATTAATAAGACAAGTCCTAGCATTACAAATATAAACATAGTTTGTGTAGTCCCTTCTATTTATTCTTAGCTGAGGTTTTCTCAACCACGATCCCAGCATCTTTGAGCCGCTGCCGTTCGACAGTCTGCTCCTGGATCACGTCGTCAAAATCAATGCCCGATATCTCGATAGATTCTTTCGCGTGAGTGGAGAAGCCACCGTCAACTCTCAGCTTAGCCGCACGGACCTCATCGGTCGGGTTCATCTGCCCCATCGCCTGCCCGTTCCATTGAGAAGCAAGCCAAGCATCACGAATTGCCCAATCATCGAAATAACGCGGAGCCTGGATGCGGTCTTTGAGTATCCCTTCCTCGAGTATCTCCTGAGCAATCGGATCATTAAAGTCACCGTTGAATGCGGACCTGTCCATCCGAGCCCGCTTCCAAAACTCCAGCAGCGCCGCCCGCGCCGCAGTGTATGTGGATGTGAATTTCAGAGTGAGCAGTTCCACCGGTATATCAGTAGCCGCGCCGATCTCTTTGCACACCGACTCCATAAACGCTCCAAATTGCGCATTGGGTCGGTTCGGGTTTACCATCTCGGCTTCTTCATCGGCGTTCAGTGCCACCATCGAGGCGGAGCCCATCGGTAGTTCAAACGGCTCATTTGGATTTGCGGAGTTATCCGCAGGATTAGTCGATGGAGTCACCATTCCCGGAGCGAAGCTTTCTCCGATTGCCGTGTCCGGAGTTTTGCTCTTGATCAAAACCGTGATGAATGCTGATATCACAGCCGCAGTGAGTTCCGCCTCGGAGTAACGCGTCAATTGCTTGCAGCTAGCAACAACCGGCGCCAGGATTGGTATCCCGCGATACTGTCCCGTTCTCTGCCGCGCGATCAAGTGCAGCACATTCAGCCGCCCGCTCTTCTCTCCGCGAACCGGAATGCGTGCCCAACTCGTATTGCCGCCACCCGTCTGCGCAAGTGGATGGTTACTTCTGATGTGGTAAGCAACTACGCGGCCGTCCTGGTCAACTTCTACGCCATCGTGGAAGAGCGGATCCCGTTCATGCCCCGGAGGATTGCACACCCGGTCAGCCTCGATGAGCTGTATACGTAGTTCATATGGCTGATCTACAGGATCGGCCATGGTAAGCAGAGCAATCGCGTCACCATTCAGTATCCAAGAGAGGTACGCTAGCTGCTGAGTCTCATCGTAATTGTCGAGTCCGGATACCTCGCATTCCCGACTCTTGGCCCACAGCAAGAACTCCCGTTCTCGTATACGCGCCCACGCTGTAGCCTCATCTGGGTTAAGCCCCAGAACTTCCGCGTCCGGAGTGCTACGCATCCGCAGTCCCGGACCGATCACATTCACGACCCGCCGATTGATCGCTGCGCAAGCGATTGGTGAGTTCATAAACAGGTCTCGGCTGCGCTGCCGAAGGATACTCAGGCTCATCTCCTGATCTTCCTTCACGCTACCGCCGCGCCATCTCCACCCGCGTGCCCAGTTCTTATTGGTGGCAGCTCCGCCTTCTGAGTAGCCGGTATTCAGGACCTGCATTGTTTTCCGTGCTGCAAGCCGCCGCATCCCCGCCTCGGGATTGATATATGTAACTATACGATCAGCGAAGTTCATAATCACCTAATAATGAAGATCAAAGATCTTGTGGAATGATTCGTCTCACGCGCCCACCTGGACCCCTGCCGGCGGCGAGCCTGGCGACTTTGTTCTCGTAGTAATGCACCATCCGTTGCACTTCGTTCAGGTTCGCCCTGGTAAGTCTGCGCCCATCGATCTGGTATTCCTGACTACCGGCAATTGCATCCTCAGCAGCTTCCCACAGCGCCAGTTTCCGGCGCGCTTTCTGCAGTTCAGTTTCAGCCATCAGATTCCTCCGCTCTTTCCGACCACGCGCCATCCACTTCGCCGCAAGGATCCCGCTGTTTGTTGGCGGGCCGGTGCATTCGCTGTCCTCATGCTTGGCTTCTGCCCAGCCAATGCTGCCAGTGGTGGGTTGGTGATCTTGAGCCCCGCGGTAGCATAGACTCGGCAGTCCAGCGGTTCATTCCGCGCGGAAGACTTCGGCTTCTCCCACACGAACCACACCCTGCCCAAGCTACGCTTCTTGACCCGCTTTTCAGTAAGCAACCCTTTGAAATAGGGCTCATCGTAGCCGCGTGCCTGCCCGTTTGAATCCGCACCGTCGCGCGGGAAGTGGCAGTATCCGGGGCCTTCGGTGTCCAGGCTCAGGTTGCTGAAGATTAAATCCTTTGCCGCATTGGTCCCAACCGGGAACACGAAAACGTCTTTGTTCTTACCCTGTCGGGTGACCTTGCCCACAATCGGCAGACCTGGCCCGCCGACGCCGCGTATAGCAAACACATATCGGTTTTTACGCGGCCGCGTGAACGAATGAACTGCAGAGGTCGCGTACTGCGAGTCCACGGCTGTGCAGCTTATAGGTAGCACCGCTCCATCAGACCGAACAAAGGTTTGGCTAATCAGTTCGTCCAGGTCATTCCATACCAGCGTGCGCAAAGGATCACCGGGCAGAACTGCATACTGGATCCCCCAGCTTTCTTCACCGGGTCCCCAACCGACGATCTCCGCCTCGAGTCGATCCTTCTGAACGTCCACACCGCACGTGATCCATACGACCTGGTCGGGAACATCGCAGTTGTAGTAATGCCGGCGGTTCTTCAGCGTCTCGTCGCTGATCTTCTCCCCGGCGCTTTCCCACAGCTCGGCGAGCTCAGTGTTGATGAATACCTGTATGCTCTCCGGACCCTCTTCATACGCCTGTTTGAACTTCTCCACGAGCTCTTCCCAGCTCACGAACGATGAGGCCATCGAGTTCATGTGAAAACCGCGATTCGTCTTGTGCTGCTGTCTGGCAATCCAACGTCCGGTGCCGGACTTCCATTCATACTCTCCGTGCATCGCGCCGCATTTTCTGCACGCCATCTCCGGAGTCCCGCATTCTCCCGGGCCGTCATTGAAACTGAGACGCGGCCATTCATACGGCTGATACTCTCTGCAGCTCGGGCACGGAATGCACCACTGCTCTTGGGTAGAGTTGTTATATTCGGTCTCAATAGCCGATTCGTCTTTAATTGTTGGGGTGCTCGCGACGATCAGCTTCCGGTTACGCCCGCTGAATGTGCGCATGCGCTTTTCAGCTAAGCGAAGCGGATTACCTTGTTTGCCCGAGTTCTTTGGGTATTCGTCAATCTCGTCGGCCATGACCAGGCCGCAGGCGCGTCGCCTAAGACCACGAGGGGCATTTACACCGACCAGGCCGATGAACCCGCCTTGGAAATCTTTGCGCAGGATAGTAGTGGATGTGTTCCTGCTCTTTTGAGAGCAAACCCTCGCAGCCAGCGTGGGGGAATCCTCCAACATCGGCTGCAGGCGTTCTTTTGAGAAGTCTTCGCAATCCTCCTGTCCAGGCTGAAGGAAAAGCATCGGGCAAGGGTCTTTTGCGATGCGATACCCGAGGATGTTGAGCATCAGCTGAGTCTTGGCCAGCTGCACACCCATCATCATTACGATCTTCTCTATTCGTGGATCGTTACAGGCCTCCAGTATCTCACGAGTCCACGGAGTGACGTCGAGGTTCTGCTCACCAGGCTTAGCCGCCGACTCAGGCAAAATGATGTTATGCTCGACCCACTCCGATACACTCTCCCTGGGCGGTGGGGCCCAAAGTTTTGTGATCTTATCTTTGAGCGCCGACGTGATTGACGTGGTGCAGAGAGCTATGTCAGGTCTTTTTTGCGACCCGTCGTTTTCTATGTTCTCCGATTTTTCCGTGGACATCGCCCGCCAATTCAAGTAGGACCTTTTCGACCTCGCGTTCGATAACCTGCTGAACCAACACCCGGTCGCGTTTGAGTTTGATTCCAAGAACTCCGGAAATGTCCGCAGGCAAAGCTAAGAGCTTGGATCGAGCCGACATTATGATTTCAGACCAGGCCGCATCAACGTCCTCGACACGAAGCAACCGCCCGAGTTGTTCCTGCACATCCAGGTAAAGCAGTTTCGCCTTTTCTCCGGCTACTATCGCCTCGCGTTTGGTCTTGAGCTTTGCCCACTCAACTGTGTTGAGGTCTGCCGAGTCCGCCGAACCCTCAAGCGACTGATCCTCCGCAATAGCATCCTGGACCGGACTATCAGTCGCTACGTCCTCCGGATGCGACTGCCTCCATTCCAAGAGCGCCCGTTCCTTATAGAGCTGCTTTCCCTGCCGGGTCTTTGCAACGCACGCCGCCGACAGCCGCCCCGAAGCTATAGCCTCGCAAATGGAAGGTTGCTCGACTCCAACAAGCTTGGCAAACGCGCGCTGGCTGACGATCTCCTCGACCGGACCAGTGATAGGCAGTGATTCTTGTCCGTTTTCGCCCATAATGATAGGTAAGCCAGTCCCAAACTATCGCCCAAGCTCGGCGATCCATTCAGAGCTCAATCTCAAACGCCCCCAGAATCAACCTCCGTCAGCTATATAGGTATAGGTGATAGGCTGAATTTCGCTACCAAATCTAGTGACCTTTCGCGACTTCGTAGCACCCGCGTAGGTGGCGTGGCTGGGAAGGACCCGCAACTATGCGGGTGCTGTTATCTCAACACTGTAATACTCTGTGCGGTTAGACATAACACGATAATATTTGTTATTTGCAGTATCGCGATAAATAGCGCTCCAACCGCCATAATGACCAGAAGCTATACCAAATGTAGCAATAAGCAGAGTCTGCGAATATCCTGCTCCTGATCCTTCTGGTGACCCTGTATTGTCTTCGGTGAAGTTATTTGATACGTGGTTAACTGCGTTTGCATCACCATTGGCCCCAACAATACCACCACCAGGACAGCCTGTTATACGATTGCAATCAACAATATGGTTGTAGCCACCAATGAGATTAATGCCGATACCGTTACTAGCTGGATCACAGCGCACAATAGTATTGTCTATGATGGTTGCGCCCTGTGTGTAATTAACATGCGTAGGCGAGATCGTAATACCATCGTCGCCATTATCAGCGATGACATTATGAGATACCAGGCAAACAGTAGTCGCCCCTGTCAGCACAACGCCCTTACCGTTATTGCCTTGTATGTTATTTCGTGTTATTAGCCCAGCATCCCAGCATACATGTAGTGCTTCGACCTGGAATCCTTGGAATGTACAATTATCTATCTCACAAATATCAGAATTGACGCTATCAGAAATTCCACACGTAGCGACATTGGACCCATAGAGATACAAATCTCGAAACGCGATCCCCTTGTGCCTGCTATCCGCGTTGCACATCAATTTACTGTTGTGGATACGTATCAGCTGTATGGCCTGATCGGTTAGTATCTGCGCTCCGCCAGGATTACCGACAACTGCCACAGCGGAGGCAGAATTAGTGTATGTGGCTAGCCATCGACTCCAATGTGATTTAGTTTTACCAGATATAGTTAGCCAGTCACGGTCGAGGTATATAGTTTTGTGTGTTGGATACAGCCCTGGATTTAGGACAATCCGACCTCCCTGCGAGCTCAGCTGATTATGCGCCCACTGGATACTGCCTGGCGTTAGCGGACTGCTATGGTCTGTAACAGCCGGGTCAGCCCACAATTCGGCTTCTCTCACAACACCCTGACTATCACGTGTCACAACGGCTCGCAGTACGCCATCTACAACTACCCGTGATACATGTGCCGGATAGTCATCATATTGGACTATATTACCCCTCTGCGCCCCGGTGATGATTACATCACCTGACAGCGTGATCACAGATGATTGAACCACTCCGTCGGCATCCAAATATTGTGCGGCCGTCACGTCACCATCAATCACGACCGTGCCATTAGCTATGATATTTAACTGGCCCACAGGCAGCACAACGTCACCAGTATATCCACCGGGTTCGAGATTTAGCGTCATCGGATCGGGTATTGTAGCATTGGTATATCCAGACTGAGGGGTGTCACTGTCGGCAATCTCAGTAGCAAATGTAACGTAGGGACTGGACGAATACAGCTGATGAACCAGCCGTGTGCAGGTAGTTATACCAATGTATTTTCTACCATTAGCATCAGTAGCTGGCTCTGTTGCGCCTATAGCAGGATCATTAGCCACTATATTATGTGCAGCATCACCATTGATATACCACCACAATATATATGCACATGCGGACTCCTGACCTAATGCATTATGATTGCCATCTACATTGAGGTCTACAGCAATATAGCCAGACTCAGGAGTTGCGGTTTCAGCATGAGAGGTATCAACAAACTGATATTTGTGATACGGAGCACCTAGATCTATTTTAGCGCCTACTAGCGGTAAACCGCCTTCAAACACTATCTTTAACAGGTTATACGTGGATACCCCTGAGACATTACCAGAGGCCCAACCGGCGGCGGCAGCAATTTTATCTACTGTCGCTTGCAAATCCTGCCCCTTGCGAGCGGAAATAACATTGGATTGCAATACGTTTATGATTTCGTCTATTCTGCCTGTCTTGGTCGCCGTGTAACTACGCTCACCCCACGTCACAATATGCCCAACAGTGATTCTGCAACCCAGTAGATAATCTGCTCCGGCACTGGCTGGTATGGTGACATCACCATCGATGGTGACTGTGCCATCGATCATCGCCCGAGGAATGATGTGGTCGGATCCAACGAATGCCTCAGTGTAGATACCTGGACGAATCTGAATTCCGCCCGGGTTGCTCGCACTAGCTGATACAGCAAGATAATCATCAGCAGTTTGCAGACCTACGAAATCGCCGCCGGGTCCGACACTGACCACATTATTGTATCGTGCCGATGGTGTAATGGAGGCCGTGTTACCGCCGGCTGGAATATCTACCAAAACAGGCGCGGCGGTGACGTCAACCGGATTGGCTGAGCGAGCTGTGATGCTGAACTGAGTCGGACGCTGGCCTTGCGGCAGAATTTGCTCCATCTCTGGGAAATCTATGGATGCAACACCATTCGGAGCTGGTCGCCAGATACCATTTGAAAACCAACGGATTTCTGCATTAATTGGAGAGCCGTTGCGTGTGATAGTGACGGTCACGACTCCGCCATTCGTGGTGTGATTGACAATCAACGCCATGACAGGATGCCCCCTATTTACAAACTCGAATGTGGCCAACTCGAGCTTTGCCCCGTCTCGAGGTTTCCGCGCGGAATATATCAGCCAAGTCCTGCCTGAACTGATAGTCCGGGTTCAGGCGGCGAGCTATATTGCGTAATTTGCGTGTATTGGATAGTTTCATAATTGATTGTAGCCCCGGTGGGATGCCGGGGCTTACCAGGAGGAAGGTAGCGGATGAGATAGCATTAACAACTAACCGAGCACATATTAATGCTTGCATCTATATATAAGCCCTAAACCGACTCAAGTGTTCGGTATCAGATGCTTTGTTTTAGCCGCATTTCCAGCTTATCAGCTAATGATTCTCTGACCGCAGGCCAGCCTAGTGTTTCAATCATGACTGTGAGAACGCCGCGGTGAGGACAATGTTTTGCCTTTTCGAATGCAACGCTGAGGTGTTGATGTATTGTAGATTCACTGCGCTGATAAATGAGAGCTGTTTGCCTGATTGAGAGGCCATGCAGGTAACATTGAAATATTGCCCCCTGCCAGTCGGTCATACCAGATTTTTTAATGATGTGCTTTATTTCCCTCCATAGTAGATGCTCAAATGGTCCTCCCTCGCAGAGATGAGACACATAATCGTGCGGATCGGGCCGTAGTGGTTCAATTCCCATATACTGGTGATGAGTATTTTCTATATCTGGGACAGTTATTGTCCGTCTTGACATCCCTCGCGCCCTCCCTGGTGTGGTATAATGAAACTCAACAGTTTTCACACTCCGGGGCACTCGCGGAAGCGGGAGCCTCACTTTTTTGTCGCGATTTCGCAAGGTCTTTAACTACCAGCTCCAGCCGCTCCTCACCACGCGGCACTTTCACCTGCTTTATCTTCAGCAATTGTAAATATTGTGGGGAATCATCAGGCACCAATTTGCCCTTTAGTCCATCCTGCAACCCCTTGTAAGAGGTTGACATGCAATTATCGTAATCCCGCTCCTGTATCACGTAGAAGATAGGCTGCACCGTTACTTGTTTGAACCGAGGCCTACCTGCTGCCAGCCAGGCGTGCCAGGACAGCTCTTCCCAGTATTGCTTGAGCTTGTCCAGTGCATTTATATCTTTCGACTCATCATTCTTACTCGGCGGCAGTGGTAGGAGGAGCACACATCCCTCCTTCGTTATCCGACCATCAATTGAAGTCGTTGGGTAGTTTCGCCGCCGCTGAGCACCCTTGCGAGCAGTGTTCCGTATCCCGGAGCGATTCCACCCGCAGTGAGCACATTCCACGATCCCGTTATTGATGTGGTTAGCCTGGCCACAATCAGGGCAGGAGAATGATGGCCGGGCTACTATGGGCATGCTATGTTCTCCAGCACCAGTTTCCCGCTTTTGTCTGCTACCTGTGTTCTCACTGACTCCTCCTACGATTGCTCTTTAGCTGGGCAATATGCAACCGCCCAGATAGGTGGGTATACTCCGTTAATCCTGTGATGCCGGCACTTGCCGGCGCATCTACCTGCTCCGAGATGATCACAGTCACGACACCGCTGCAGCGCCACCGCTGGCGTCATTGCTTGTGTCCAAATGTTCTTGCGCTTCGTAATTGCCATATCATCACCTCAGCTCCCTAGCCCCTGCCACCAGTATTCAGGCTCGGGCAGATATTTATCGTCACGGCCGTTAGGTCCATCGATCCAGCGGCAGAAAAACATCTTTGCCAGCCGATTTAAGTAATCAGACTTCACATACTCCTCGTGTCCAGGCTGTAATAACTTGCCCTTGTCGTCTTTCAGCTTGTTCCCTTGTTCGTCACGTGCTGTCCTTAACGGAAATCGGCTGGTGGCTAATAGCCGCGGGTAACCTCGACTATCCACGTAATCAATGATTTCGTATACAGCCTCATAAGCCCAATCTGCAGCAGCTCCACCTATAGCTTTCTCGATGTCGTCGAGGATCAGGTATTCGAATCCCAGAAGATGCGTAACTAGGCGCTTTCGTTCCTTGATCAATCGCCCAAGCTGAGAGCATTCCACGAATGCGCACCTTACTGGAGTCGGTTTCTCAAGGCTGTAGATCATCGCTGCTTTGGCCAAATGACTCTTGCCAACCCCGGTCGGACCCCAGAGCAGCAGGTTCCTATCGACGTTCGGAACCTTAGAAGCAAACCCGCGAACAGTCTTGGATGCTATCTCTTGCTGTGGGTCTCTAGTCTCAAAACTATCAAACGTGCACTTCCACATATCGCCTTCCAGGAGACATTCAGCCTTATACTTCTGCCGGAGCCGTGCAGCCTGTGCTTCAGCCCGCTTGGTTTCGATCTCCGCCTGATCTTCAGGAGTTAGTGCTTTCTCTGGAGACTTAGAGATGACTTCACGGATACGCTCGCGGCAGAGTTGTATACGCTCTTCCTGAGTCGTAGCCGTGGCCATACGAGAAGCAAAGCTAGCTGTGTAAACCTCAATGGTCTGACCATGCTTCTGCGGGACGTCACAAACCATATTCGTCTGGTTTGTAATTGCCTCCTGAGCCATCCTCATTCACCCCCTTTGGTCTATTCTCAATGCACTTCCGAAGATATGAAATCACTCTCCGGCCTCTGCAAGTTTTGGTGCGTGCTGCGGCTGTTAGATATTCACGAATCACGTCACTGCCGTTGTGGTCAATAAACTCATGCAGATTCGCTCTATCGCTATCTCCTGGTTTTGCTGGAATCCAGAGAGATTCAAAGAGCGGATTCAAATCATCAGGGGCGCGAGCGTTGGGTGGAGAATCGCATGTTACTCCGACAGAAGTACGTAACGTAGATGATAAATCCCCTTCATGAACCCCTTCATGAGCCTCATGAAGGGAAGGTATTGTACATGTACCATGTACAGGAAGTGAGCAATTTTTGCCTACTATCATAGGCAGATTTTGCCTACTATCATGTGCAGAATCTGCACACTTCGATGATTCCGGTGAATCTTCAGGGGCTGCTTCTGGCGTAGTAGGCAGATTCTGCCTACTTGGGAGCGTGGAAGTAGGCAGATTTCGCACACTACCTTCAAGACAAGGATGCCAGAGGAACCCCCACATTTTCCGCCTATCTTTTATTCCGACACAAATAATGAATGCTCGCTCTTGCAATTCGACCAGGCACGCCTGAATACTACGCCTGGAGATCCCGCAGTCTTTTGCGAGTTTCTCATAGCTTGGCCATGCAATCCCACGATCACCCGCATAGGAAGCCAACTGTCCCCAAACCAGCTTTGAATTGCCGGTCAGCTTTGGGTAACTAGCTAAACCTGCCGGTATGAACAACCCTACGAACATCTTGTAGGGAATGAATTGCTCCCCGATCTCCATCCCTGAATTATCTCCTAATTCACCTGCGGGCGATTCTCGCTCGCACAAGCAGTTTCAACATCACCACATCGCCGTCTTTACTCGGCACGTGTGTGCAAACTTCTACTATCTCTTTCGATTGGAGCTCGGTTATTAGCTCCACAGGCTCACTTGTCTCACATTCAATGGCGATTCTCTTTAGCGAGATCCCCAGGAAACCAGCATCATTAGCTTCACGACTCACCAGTTCCCAGAGGCTGTATGTGTGTGGAGTCAGTCCACGAGACTCCAACATAACCTGCATGTCAGTTGGTCTCCTCGGGAACCGGTGGTGGTGTCCGTCTACCGATCTGGTAGTTGTAAAACCTGTATTTCTCGTGTAGCTCGATATAAGCTCTCCTGTAAACGCCGAGTTGCTTCAGCTCAGCATATTTTGATAGTTCAGCGTCCTTATCAGCCATGGTTCCTCCGTCCGATCGTGCGTCGCAGCGCGACATACTCATGCAGGGTCATCTCTTCAGGCCGACACACGCGGCCGATGGCACGTTTGAGTATCTTTTGCCAAACATCCCGTGAGTAGCATTCCGACCAACCAGCAACCTCATTTGCTTTGATTGCTGAAAGTTTCACGCTGGAGTTTATGGTGCCAGAGCCTTTGACCGGGGCAGGTCGAGGCTTGTTGTTATCCTGCAAGCGTGAGTCGAGTATCTGGTGCACTGACCTGACCATCTGCACCGCTTGGCTGTATTGCTCCGCGTCGTTATCTGATTCAAAGATACAAATGGCGCTCGCCAGGTCTTCGGCCATCGCTGATATGGTGTCACGGCTAAGATAACTGCTCATAACTCACTCCAATCTTGCCGAGCTCTTCCATCAGATGCAAGCACTGCGGGTTTTGGCATACACATTTCCACTCCGCTCCTGGGCGACCGGTCCAGGTTGGAAATAACTTCTGACCACACGCCGGACATGTAGCGGGAATATTTGGGATGTCAACCTTGTAGCAATACACCATCTGCAGAATATCCAGAGTATGTGGCAGGGCATCCAGATCGAACCCGGGCGCGATATCGTCTGTGATCACCCGTGGTGAATCATCGAGCAGCTCACCTGGTGGTAGTGGCTCTCCTGGCTGCAGTTTGCGTTCTGGTAATCCCACTGGAGCCACGCACAGGATGCAGTAGTGATCTGAGCAGTTGTAACGCTCACCGCCAGCAGCATGCAGGGATCCTGCGATCACGATATGTCCGCAGTCACGGCACGGGTGGTTATAACGAGCCTGTCGCAATATGAGCGATTTCTGCCAGCCGTCATAAAATGGTTGAACGCCACCCCCGCTACAGGTAGACCAGTAATATCGCTTAGTCCAGCACGGGGTGCCCAGCAGTGGTCTCATCCAATCCGGTATCACTGTCGCACCCCGTATACACTAGCCAGGGTTACCATAGCAAACACAATGACTAGCAGCCCAAGCAATCCGACTGCAACGCCACAGATGACACCCGCCGGCCTGGACTCATCAGAGCATGCCGCAATCATTTTTCTGACTGCTCTTCCGACTCGCTGCATCTGCGTGAGGTTGCGAGAGCGGACCACAGCGCCAGGACAATAACGCCTGATATCACCGTTATTAGCAAAATCCCTAACCACAACTCATTCCCTCCTGTTTGTTGGGGCCGGAGGATAGCACCGGCCCCAGGTCGATTAAATCACTAAGTCGCGCTATACAGTTGTTGGCACTAATCTCTCATGCGCATCCTCCTCTGCTTTGAATTAGCCACCCCAGCGTTTTGCGTGAAAACAGGAGGTATACTCACTTTCGTTTTGATTTTTTGTGAGATCGCTGGGTTGGCATATCTGATGCCGGGATCTTCGGGGAAGGAGAGTGAAGCCGAAGATCCCGGTAACCTTAGACTGTCAATCTCCTTGCAAGCCGCTATGTTTCATCTTTGGTGCCGCAAGTTTGCGTTCAAGTGCCTCGATCTCACGTTGCCGAGCTATCTCCGCAGGGTCCATATGCTGCCACGATATTCTTCGTGCCTCGGCCAGTGCGAAAGGTATTTCGTCAACTGCTGCATACAGCTCCGGTGCAAAGAAACCCGCCAGTTCTCTTAAGAAGTCGACACTACATGTGTTACTAGGTTCCACATACTTAATTGTGATATCGAGCGGTTTGCGCTTCATCTGGCAGCCTCCAAGTAGGCAGTGAATCCATTAGGCCTACAGTCTTTTTCGATGTCAGCTATCTGCCTTACCAATACTTCACTGACTGCATTGAGTCGCTCGAGCTCTGATCGGAGGCTCATCAAGTGTATCTGACGCGCGATCTCCGATTCATCAAGCTTGCTTTCACCAGAGAGCAAGCTTTTAAATGAAGGCAGCGGAATCCTGATATGCTTGCCGACCCGAATTGATGGTATGTTTCCATCCCTGATTCCAGCGCGGACGGCATCGCGACCAGTGCCAAGTATTCTGGCCGCCTCTTCGACGCTAATTGTCTCGCTCACTTCAACCCCCTTTCGTGCCAGACTACTGGCAAACGTGAATTGTTTATAAGTTATTCCGTTTGCCTGAACCGGCAGTAGAGGATTCTCTATGCACTCTGCAAGTGCCGGGGAAGCGCGTTCTGCTTTTCAAACATTCGATCTGCAAAATCAAGTAGATCGCGTTTACGAATCAGCCGGCGTTTACCGAGCTTGAAACTTTTAATTTGATCGCTCATTAGCAACTCGCGAAGGTAGGTTTCACCTACACCAAGCGCTTCGGCAGCTTCAGCTACACCGTATGCAACTCGTTCGATAGCGCGTTGTAATTTTAGGTCGGTCTGGAGTTCTCCTATGTATCTCGGTCCGTTTACTGGCTTGCGCATTTTCAATCCCCGCTAAAGCTGTGTGTGCTAAAATATCCTCCGAATGGAGGTGATAATGTTGAACTGGATAAGCGTAAACTCTAATCTCATAGACTCGCTATTTTATGAGCAAGAAACAAAGACTTTGCATTTAAGAATGAGGTCTGGTCAAATCCGCAAATATCAGGGTTCGGTTGCAGCCGAGTATAAGCCTTTACTCACCTGGGATGACCCAGACCTCTATTTCTTAAATATGATCGATAAATGCACTCGTGTTGATTAATGACTATCGATCAGAAGAGATTGACGATCTCGCTATTTCATCTGTAAAGAACATGGCGAGATCGGCGACCTCAAAAGTGAAATCTTTAGACAATCTGATCCCGCTAGAGCCCCATACCAGTTCAATAGGTTCATCTGGCACTTCCGGCTGCCCATCACTGCCAATCCATGGCTCTGCAAGCCAGCAATTGATGAATTGTTTCAATTCTGCCGGGTCATTCCTGGCGTCCAGAAAACCTTGAGCAACGTCCATAAAGCTCTTCCAAGGCGAGTAAAGCGAGTTCAGATGGAGTGCCCCTCCGCCGCGCCACTCTCCCTGTGCGAGAATGTTGTTTTTGTCCTCATCGTAGATGGGGGTATCACATTTTTCGCATCTGTAATAAGCTAAAACGTTCTTGCCTCGCACGGTCGCTGTGAAATCAATCCGCCAGAAATCAAGGGCATGAAAATGTCCGCAGTGCGGGCACGGCACAAAATACCGCTTCGGTTCAGTTGTTTTCGTCTTGTCTTGCTGCATTGCTACTCTCTCACCTCTCAAAATCCCCGTAAAACACACAGTGTGCAAGTTCAACATTACCGAGTAAACTTATACATCAAAGGATTGTAATGCTCAGGCTCTGCGCACGAGGCGGGGGGCCTGTTTTGCTTTAAGCTGCATCCTGAGTTTGGGTAGAATCCAGAGAAAGAGCGTGGATCGGAACTAGGCGTTTTGAAACTTTGTAGCCGTTTGTTCGGATGTGCCAGGCTAACGTGCTATATGGAACTTCAAGTTCCTTTGCGATCTGCTCTAGAGACTGACCGTTCTCCAGATCTGTATTTATCTGTTTGATTTTTTCGATTGATAATTCGAAGGCCATTCTTCGTTCCTCCAATAGCTGGTCACTGTATAGTGACCACCGACTTGTGGATTATACCCGGTGGTCACTGAGTTGTCAACACCTTTTTGGTAGAATGCTTGCACTTTTTTTAGCAGACCGCTAACCTGTCATCAGCAGAGGAGTGAACAATGAAAGTTGAGCCTGAATTTGGCGAGTTAGTGAGAGCTGTTGTTGGTAACGATAGTTATGGACAAGCAGCAATCAAAACAGAAATTAGCAAAGCATATCTCGTAGAAATGGCACGAGGCAAGGTTCCAAGCAGAGAGGTAATTGAGAAGTTTGCTGCGGGCTATAAGGCTAATGTGTCGCCTCTGCTGATTGCTGCGGGATATGAACAACCAACAGATACTGAAACGCGCGTCCAATACGCATTGAATGGTGCCGATGACCTTTCCGAACTATCAAAACAGCAATTGATGGAGATGGTGAGGGATTTCGCCGAGAAGCACCGTAAAGATAAGGATTGATTTATACTCGTATAGAACACCTGTAGTTGAATGAACAAGTATTATACAACTGAAGCCGAGCGCCTGGCCGATTCAGCCTGGCGCAATTTGCATTTAGAACCACCTATTGACCTAAGGCGGGTTTGTGAGCATTTAAAGATCGAACTCGTAAGATTGCCGATGTATCCAGACATACTTGGGTTATACATGAGGGATGAAGATGGCAATGCAGAGATCCGCGTGAACTCAGGAATGCCAATTGAGCGACAACGCTTTACGCTTGCCCATGAGATTGGTCACCATATATTTAGCCGCACGGTATATGGTCGTATTGTAGTTGAGTTCAGACAAGCAAAGCACCATCTGCTTGAACGTGAGTGTGATAAATTCGCAACTTGCTTGTTTATGCCCGCTGGCCAAGTTCTGGATGTCGCACAGCAACTTGGGCATCCACAGCGCCATGATAAGACTCATAATCTGGCTGCACGGTTTAGAGTCTCGGCTCAAGCAATGCGCCGGCGGCTGCGTGAGTTGGGGATTGATAATCGGTTTCGATGATACCACTAATGTAATGGTTCTAGATACGATTATATGCAAGACCGCGATGTGTTAACATTACCCACTGCGAGGACTGAGCAGTTTAGGTTCTCCAATTATGATAGATGTCTGGCAAGATATCTATGAAACGATAGGAGAAGCTTATGGAGTTTAATGTTACATTCTTGGAACAGCCAGTGCCTGGCCAGCCCTGCCGAATATTGGACGCTGGGGTTGAGAAAGTTACAGCTAACGTTGTGGGGGTGGAACTCGCCCCGGGGTCTCCGGATGCGCTACGCGTGCGTGTTGCAGATGGACACGTGTTAATAGGGCTGGTACAACCTAATGTGACAATCCAATCCGGACCTCCAACATCGACGCCACCGCAGCAGCCCTCAGCGCCGCCGAAAACCAACAAGACGTGTATGGGATGCCTGGTTGCTACAGGTGTAATCATCTTCCTGATTATCGTATGCGCAATGATGTCGGAGACAGACTATAGTAGTTCGCCGGAATCGACAGAGACTGATACTGTGACAACGGACACATCCTCTTCCACAGACGTTCCTGTGCCATCAGTTGAGGAATATCAGTTGCAGCTAAAGACATGGTCTTGGTCGTCTGAAAGTGAGGATTTTGTAAAGGTAGAGGGACAGGTTACGAATCTCACTGATGAAAAGCTAGAGAATGTGACTGCTGTTGCCTCTTTCTATGATAGCAATGGTGAGTTCATCACCTCAGATGATGCATTGATTGATTACAATCCAATCCTCCCAGGGCAGACTTCTCCATTCTCAGTCATCAGTAGATACAATCCAGCAATGAAGAAAGCCCAGATTGAGTTTAAAGAGCTTTCTGGCGGCACACTATCAACGAAATATAGTAAGTGACCATTGCATCTCGGAGATCTAGAGATATAATGACCTCAGGAGGAAGTTATGAGAGGGTCAATTAAGGAGCGTCCACCCGGGTCCGGGAACTGGCGTATTCAGTGGTATGTCGGCAGAGATCTTGACGGCAAGCCCAAGTATAAGAACAAGACATTCCATGATAAGCGCCTGGCAGAAAAGGAGCTTACTCGGATCCTGCGCGAACTCGATCAGGGCACGTATATAGAATCCAAGAAGATGACTGTGGCGGAATTCCTGCGCAAGTGGCTGACCGATTATGCATCAGGCCGTGCTGGAAGCACATACGAACGCTATGTTGGCATAGTAGAGCAACATTTGATTCCAGCACTTGGCCACATTGAGCTTTCCAAGTTGCAACCGAATGTAGTGCAGAAGTATTACAACGATGAGCTGAAATCCGGTCGGGTAAAGCGAGTGCTTAAAAACGGTGAGGTCAAGGGTGGGGGACTTTCCGCCAGGTCGGTCCAGCAGCACCACGCTGTGCTTCGCAAAGCCCTAAAGTGCGCTGTGCGTTGGGGAATGGTCGGGCGTAACATATGTGATATGGTGGATGCACCAAAAGTTGAGCGCAAAGAGGCAGAGGCATTCACTGAAGCTGAAGTTCGCGCGCTACTGGGTGCCACAGATGGTACTCCGCACGGTCCAATCATCCTGATTGCAGTGGCGACCGGCATGCGTCTGGGGGAAATCCTTGCTCTTACCTGGGGTGATATAGACACAGTAAATAGCGCGATCAGCGTCACAAAATCGGTTGAACAGATCAAAACAGGTCTTCGGATAAAGGAAACGAAAACTGGATCTAGCTACTCGGTTACTGTGCCAACGAAGGTAATAGATCGTCTGATGGCTTACAAGGAACAGCAAGAGGCGCACGTCGAAGAACTTCCGGAACTGGTAGCTAGCAATAACTTAATATGTCCGGATGCCTACGGCGGCTATCGGAAACCGGACAGTATGTCCAGCACATTCCGTGGCATTACAAAGAAAGCGAAAGTAAGGCCGCTTGGCTTTCATAGTTTAAGGCATGCACATGCAACAATTGTCCTTAATCGCGGTTGGGATCTGAAGTTTGTCCAGCAGCGTTTGGGACATTCTACGATTGCCATTACTGGCGATATTTATTCTCATGTTGTATCCAGTACGCAAGGCAAGATCGCAGAGTCCCTGTCGGACTTATTCTAGCCAACGCTGGGGTGGATTTGGCATTATATTGGCATTATGCCCCGCAATTTATACCGTTGTTTTACGGCATCAAGTGCGATAATCCACGCTCAAAACAAGCTGTAGTGGGCCTTACTGATGGGGTGATCTCGGACTTAAAATCCTCCGGGACAACCCATGTGGGTTCGACTCCCACCTCGCCCACCAAGCAAAATTGAACGTAAAATGAGCCTCGCCAGAATATTAGGCGAGGCTCATTTGATCTTATATCAAGAACCGCCTTTTCATGCATGTATAGCAAAACCCGGCTGCGAAGGGTAACAATCTAGCCCATTCCCCCAAGACATAACCTCGCTGCACCTCAGTATTCCGATGCGTGTTTCATCTATTACCATGTTCAGGCAGGAGATGTCCAGCCCTGCAATGTCTGCGATTTCTGTTAGGCGGATATATGGGTGGTATCCGTATATATAGGAGTCTTCTATGCGTTTTGCCAGCATATTTCCGGCACAGACAGAGAATGCTACATCGGCATATCCATTTACGGAAGCCGGATCGTGATGCCAACCTATGCCTGCTATTGGTTTCTCTGGGAATTCCCACTTCTCTGCAAGCTGCCTTCCCACAATGGCATGGTTTGTACCCATCGCAAGCATTTCTGCTTCCAGCATATCGATCCGTCGTTCCTGGCAAAGTTCTATTGCTTGTTTAAATTTCTTTGGTGCAACTTTTGATATCAGCATCTTTCCGATGTCATGCAAGAGTCCCGCTACGAATGCGGACTCGTCTGTGCCCCTTCGCCAACCGGTTCTCCAGGAATAAATAGATTCCGATGCTACTGCACAAACTACGCAGTGTCTCCACATGTTCCGCCAATTGAATCCGGGGAATATCTGGTCTGGGCAAAGAACATTGAGCACGGATACCGATGCGGCGAGGTTACGTACATAACCTGATCCAAGAACAAGTATCGCGTCATTGATCGTTTCTGCTTTCTCTCTTCTGCAGAAAGTCGCAGAGTTTGCCAATCGCAATACCCGTTCAGATAATAACGGGTCAGCGAGGACCACAGACGCCAATTCGTGGAGGTTATCATCGGGGGATTGGGCAACCTCAATGACCCGAGCCAGTGTTGACGGCACGCTTGGAATCTTAATTGTTACAGCAGACCTGAACAGCACCTTAACCTCCATATTGATTTGAACGCTGGTGCGCCATTTGATATATTCCGTGCATTATCTCCTAAAGCACACAGCAACTCTGCTGGAAGTCTGGCTGATGTGTTTCATTGCTGCTCAGTATGGGTAAATGCGGTTGTGCTTGCGCAAAAGCTCTTGCGTCGGGACCCTCGGCCCCTGATCATCAATCACAATGTCCAGGGGGTCCACTCGCTTGAAACGAAATATAATTGTATTCCTATTCCTCCTCATTTCAGTCATCTGGCCGGCAGGGCAGTCAAACGCTGCCACAATCCATCTCAAGAGCGGGATCGTCCAAACGGATGAGTTACCCAGCGTCGCTATGTCAGGATTACATCAACAATATGGAAAAGGCTCATACCTGGTCGCCCTAAAAGGACCGGTAATTGATGCGGATAAGCAGGCTTTGCTGGATGCCGGAGCGGAGATAGTTGAGTATATCCCTGACTTTACATTCCTGGTGCGTGTAGATCATTCGCGAGTTTTTAATCTGAAAAAGTTACCGTGTGTGAAGTGGGTGGGGTTGTTCAAATCTGCGTATAAGTCCAAAGATGATCTTTCGAGTGTTGGAGAGTCAAGGCAGTATATTGTGGCTCTGTTTCCAGGGCAAGCCATGGATCGTATAGTCCGTAAAGCAGGAGCCAGGAAGATAGAGTGCGAGAATGGTGAAAGCGGAGGGCGATGCAGGGTTCTTGCTAATGGAGTGCAGCTTTCCCATCTTGCGGAGTCGGGTGCTGTTGCATGGATTGAGCCATATGTTCAGCCTATATTGTGCAATAAAGCCGCCGGAGTTATCCTCGGAGTGCCGGAAGTGCGGCAAGACCTGGGCCTTTATGGGTCAGGACAGCTAGTTGGAGTTGCGGATGCCGGTCTGGATACGGGCGATACATCTACTATCTCTCCAGACTTTGCAAATCGAATCCAGAAGACATATGCCCTGCGCCGTCCTAATGAGTGGGGTGACTTGAACGGACATGGGACGCACGTGGTGGGTTCACTGCTCGGTTCCGGTGCTCTCTCTGGCAGTGCTCCTGCTAGCCACAGCTACGATGCATCATTTGCAGGTGTTGCTCCCGAAGCAAATCTGGTATTTCAATCCATTGGCGATGATGGCCAGTTCGTTTTCCCCCCACTGCACCTTTCTGATTTATTCCAGCCGGTTTATGATGACGGAGTGAGGGTCCACAGTGACAGTTGGGGCAGTACGGCTCACGGGGAGTATTCAACGTATTCAAGCGAAGTTGACCAGTTCGTGTGGGACCACAAAGACTTCACTGTGGTTTTTGCAGTAGGTAACGAGGGAGAGGATAAGAATCAGAATGGCGTTATAGACAAGGACAGTCTTTATGCGCCTTCTACAGCCAAGAATTGCATTGCTGTAGGTGCTTCTGAAAATAATTGCCTTGTCGGAGGTTACCAGTCCGGCTATGGGGTGACCTGGAGTTATCCGGCGGCCCCAATCAAGTATGACCTGATGAGCAACAACATCGACGGTCTCGCGGCGTTCAGCGGTAGGGGACCAACTGATGATGGACGGATCAAGCCGGATATTTGCGCTCCGGGGACTAATATTATATCCTGCCGAGCTCATACCTCGGGAATCTCGACCGGGTGGGGAATTTATGACAACAACTATATGTATTGGGGTGGCACCAGCATGGCTACTCCGCAGGTCTCCGGCGCTGCAGCGTTGGTGCGGGAATACTATCAAAAGGAAAAAAGCACAAATCCCACCGCTGCACTTGTAAAAGCCACACTAATCAATTCGGCGAAGGATATGTCTCCCGGCCAATATGGTAGCGGTTCGGCTAGAGAATTAAACTCTGTACCAGATTCGTCGCAGGGTTGGGGCAGGTTGAATGTGAGAGATGCTCTGTGCCCGGACCCGCCCAAGGTCAACGAGTTTGTGGATGAAACCACCGGCATATCGACTGGTGCATATCGGGATTATCAGTTCACCATAATAGATGCCTCAGTTCCCCTTGGGGTTACGCTTGTGTGGACAGATTATCCAGGCGCGGTGCAGGCAGCCAAGGAGTTGGTCAACGATCTTGACTTGACTGTTATTTCTCCCACCGGCACTGTATATCCAACAGGCTCACGTGATCATGTAAATAATGTTGAGCAGGTCAAGATCAATTCGCCTGACTTGGGTGTTTACGTTGTCCGTGTGATCGGCTACAACGTGCCAATGGGTCCGCAGGATTATGCTATATCGGTATCCGGTGGCTTACCAAGCACATTCGTTTCAGGAATAGTGACATCGAGTTCCGGCGCTGCTGTTCAGGGTGCCGTTGTCAGTGTAGCCAGTTCCAATGGTGTCAAGCGTGTCACTACCAACCAGGCAGGCCAATATATAACCCACATATCGCCCGGCACCTACTCAGTTCAAGTGGCGAAGACCGGTTGGACATTCACTCCAAGAGCACAAGTGGTTAGCATTTCGGACACCCCTGCTCAAAACATAGAATTCCAAGGGCTGGCAGCGCCCGGAAGTATTTCAGGCAAGGTCACAAGCGCGGTGGGAGGCGTGATCAGCTACACCGTTGAGTCGCCTCATCCCTATCTGAATAACTATGATCGCACATACACTATATCAGCAAGCAACGCTGCAACAAAGATGCGGGTCCACTTTGCGGAAATCGATTTACTGTCGGATGGAGATACTATCTATGTTCTGGACGCTTCAGGCACGATAAGAGACACCTATACCGGCAAAGGCGAAGATGTGTGGAGTTCGTGGGTGAATGGAAACGTCGTGAAAGTCAGGATACTTTCCAATGAACTCGGTAATGCTGGATATGGGTTCTATATAGATGGCTACGAAACCGACCTGATTCAGCAGGGTGGCCTTTCCGGTGCGATAACCAAACTGAATCCCAGCGATCTTCAAGTCACCACTGTCGATGGTGGCGTGTATTCTATGAGCCAGGTTCCGGCGGGTATGTATACTATTACCCCCAGCAAACAGAATTGGACATTCCAGCCTACATCCAAGACAGTTGAAATCCCTGCAGGTGGATCGGTTGCCAGTGTTGACTTCCTGGCGTTCCCTCCAGGTTCGATTACAGGTGAAGCAAAGATAGTCAGCTCCACAGTGGCCAGCGTGAGAGGAGTTTCTTCCCCACACCCTTATGAAGAAAACTACGAAGACACTTGGCAGATCGATGCGCCTGCTTCCACCAACCGCATGAGGCTGCATTTCTCGACAATATCAACTGAGCCAGCTTGGGACTTCGTATATGTAATGGATGGCAATGATAATATTGTCGAGATATATACAGCAGACTACACTGACCTCTGGAGCCCGTGGATCAACGGTAGCACTGCGAGGGTTATGTTCACTAGTGACCAAGGTATTAATGGTTACGGTTTTGATTGTGACAAGTACGAAGCCGAGGTGGTTAGCGGTAGTCTATCAGGTGCGGCTGTTCGGCTTACTCCTGACGGAACTTCCACATCGACATCATCTCAGGGAACATTTACATTCCCTGAAGTGAGCGCAGGAAGACATACTGTTGTTCCAGATTGCTTCCCATGGTCGTTTGACCCTGATTCAACCATTGTTAACATATCAGCAGCAATGCAGGAGCATGTGCTTTTCTATGTGAATGCAGCAGATATAAACAGCGCAGCATCTGTTAAGATGATCCCGGACAATATCCAGGTAACGTTGAAAGGTCTTGCAGTCACAGCAGCGTTCAAAGGATTCTTCTATGTAGAGGACTCAAACCGGCTTAGCGGAATCAGGGTGGTGTCTTCTGCTTCAGTGAAGCCGGGTGATGTAGTGGAAGTCACTGGGACAATGAGCACAGTTGATGGCGAACGTAGAATAACAGCCACAGGGCTGACAGTTAATTGATTACTTCCAACACCAATAAACTTGAGAATATTTCGCCGGAGAGGGAGGGGAGGGGCATTAAGCTCCTGAATACAACTGTTGACTGGAAAGGATTGACCGGATGCATGGAGTATTCTGTGCACAAAGCAGTTGGAGGTAACAGAACATGAGCACCGAACTCGAACAATCTTTCGAAAACCCACCGCGTGAATATGCGATTTATCCGATAATTCACTCGGCGGGGCAGAGTGAGGTCAAGCATCCTGATAATCAAATGCAAATCGTCGATCGAATGGCGAACCTTGGGTTCGGCGGGGTCGTCGCAAATGTGCATTATGGGACAGATTATCCTGATGATGAGAATGAGTGGAAAAAGTTTCGTGAGACTATGCTTTCCGCGCAAGAAAACGATCTGAGGGTCTGGATTTACGATGAGAAAGGCTACCCGTCCGGGACCGCAGGCGGGGCTGTATTAGACAATCATCCAGAGCTTGAGACAATAGGCCTGGTGGCTTATATATATTGGAGAAATCTCTCTGGACCGGGGTTCTACCGGGCGGATATACCGGATGGCAAACTATTCCGGGCGCTGCTGGTGCCGCTCACGGGTTCAGGCGATCCCGTGGATATAACTTCTTCGGCTGATGCTCGCGGCACGCTTCGTATACCGATTCCCGAGGGTACATACCGGCTGTTTGTTCTTGTGGAACGGCCACTATACGATGGCACACACTCCGCTCACAGCTTCAGCGAACCGCGCAGGTATATCAACTTATTAGACCCAAAGGCTACCGACGAGTTCATACGTGTAACTCACGAACATTACAAAACCAGCATAGGCGATATGTTCGGAAAGTGTGTTCGCGCCTTCTTTACCGATGAGCCATCACTGATGAACTGGAACATAGAAAATGTCCCTTACCCTCTGCTGAGTTGGAGAAAAGACTTCCCGAAAGTGTTCGAGAAGCGTTACGGATACAAGATCGAGCTGGCGGTGGTCGCGGTAATACTGGGCGAGGGCCGGGATTTGGTGAAGCGGAGATGTGACTTCTGGGAGTTTACCTCACATGAACTCGCAGAGAATTTCTTTGGCCGGATTCAGGATTGGTGCCATGCCAACGGCCTCGCTGCCAGTGGTCATCTTCTCGCGGAAGAAGGGCTTCTCTCGCACGTTTTCCTCTATGGATCATATTTCGCGTCAATGCGACGGTTCGACGCTCCTGGTATCGACCAATTGGAGAGCGAGCCATCAAGACTGATGTTTCCTCAGGGTGTGCCAATTGCCCGTCTTGCGGCTTCGGTTGCAGATGTGCTCGGTCTTGATGAGGTTATGACTGAGGCTTCTGATCACACATCCGCCATGGAGGCGCGCCAGATTCCTATAGAGTGGGTGCGAGGCTCAATGAACTGGCATTTCGCCCAGGGAGTGAACGTTATCACATCCTATTACAGGTTTGCGGCGTTTAGTGACGACTCTATTCGTGATCTGAACCGCTATGTTTCCCGCCTTGGCTTGATGCTTCGCCAGGGTCGCAGGCACAGCCGCGTAGCCGTGCTCTATCCTGAATGTGCTTTGTGGTCTGCATGCGTTCCCTTGGCAACCGCCAGAGATGGTGAGCAGCCGAGAGAAGCCCAGGAGATCGAGCGAATATTCTCTGCGGTGTCCTGGGGACTACTTCGCAGCCAGATCGATTTTGACTACATCGACGAGGACGTTATCAGCGATGCTGAAATTGTTAATGGTAGACTCGTTTTTGGAGACCGCGAGTATGAGGCAGTGATCCTGCCTAATGTACGCGTTATGCGCCCTGAAGCTGCTGAGGGCTTGGGTGAGTTTATGGCTGCTGGAGGAAAAGTCCTAGCGGCAGGGGTGATTCCGAGCGTGTCACGCAATGGCGAAACCGACGATCGCGTGCGCAGAATCTTCGCAAATGCCATGTGCTCAGATGCCAACGCTTTCACGCTTTTTGATATAGATGATCCTGATATTCCCTGCAGCATCTTGTCCAAACTACCGAGAACAATTTCCCTTGATCCATGCAACGAAAATATACTGTCGCACACACGTGTGGATGGTGATCGCGCTATAATCTTCCTCACAAATATGTCAGGCAGGCCGTATTCAGGGACAATGACTGTAGAGGGTAGCGTGCCTTACGAAGTTTGGAACCCTGCGGATGGCTCCAGATGCCCTGTGGAGAAAACAGAGAAAGGTATTACGGTGAACCTGGGCGCTTATGCGGGGCTGTTCTATATGGCTCACATCTGAGTAATTACCACAATTATAACGGGTCCGGCTTTCCTCTGGCAGCCGGACCTGTTTATACCACATGTAGACCAGATTCATGCATTATTCTGTCATCGCCAAGGTGTCATATCCCCTCTATTAATGAATCAGAAGATGCGTATTCATCGCAAAACAGGCCTTGACTGTTAGCCAAACGCATGGTATAACCCTGTTGGTTGAAAAACCAGCGTAGACCAGACAAGCGCAATGGGTTGTGTGGTATAGGCCAGATAAGCCAGGCAATGCTAAAATGCTCCACAAGTAGGCTAAAGGGATATTCAAACCTAATAACGCTATAGCGACAAAAAACCTCTCGTTAAAGCCAACTGAACGGCATTGACACTAACCAAGGAGATAGCTTAATGTATCAATCACTTCTATTTGCAGCTTTTTCAGTAGTATGTACGTGCTCAATTATAGCAGTCAATGCTGCTGTTCCAGTGGCCTCTTTTTCTGTGGAGAAGAGTGAGGGAGTAGAACTACTTTCATTTGGTGATGGGCAATGGTCGACTGAGTCTGTATGTGGCAAACAAGTAGCGAGTAAGATGCGGGGCAGCGACTTCTTATACTTCAAACTTTCACCAGAAGCTAGAGCAAAAATAGGCTCTAAAGCATATTTGGTGTTGGACTATCCTGACAACAATTTCTGCAGCGTGCGTGTGCAATACAATGCGAAGTCTGGTCCGTATAAGTATGGCTCCTCAAACTTTTCAACTTCGGGGACAAGTGAGTGGCGTCGGGTGGCAATTCCCCTTGATGATGTGCAATTTGAGGGCTTACAAAACAGCGGCGCTGATTTTCGCTTGAGAATATTTGGCCCGTTCTCACTAAGCCGGGCAGAAATATATACTGAAGATCCAGGCGTGCAGGTAATCACCGAAAATGATTATTCTGCGAGCTTAAAGCGTGGTATCGCAGGGATTCCTCATAATCCTAACCCGCAAGGTATGTTCTATACTTTGGGCGACCCCTTTGAATGTACAGAACCTGACTATCGCGATGAACTGCGTTTTGGACACTGTGCACATGAGGCGACCGCAAAATTATGCAAATCACTGGGCGTTACGAGCTTTGAGAACTATGTCACTTGGGAGACTTGCGAGGGCAAAGGTGAGGGGCAATGGGATTGGTCGCATTGGGACAGGCAGGTTAAGGTATTAAAGGAAAACGACATGAAGTGGGTGCCGTTTTTGATACTTGGGCCGGCTTATTCTACCCCCGATTGGTTCCGCGCAAGTAAAGATCATTATCCTTGCCGCTGCCTGGAGCATGGCCAGGATAACAAAACAGAGTCGCTTTGGAGCCCGTATCTGAGAAAGTGGATTGACCGTTTCCTGTGTGAATTTGCTAAACGCTACAAAGATACTGGCGTGGTCGAATCACTACTGCTTGGTATCCAGGGGGACTACGGTGAAGCCATATACTCTGCTACCGGTGGATGGACAGAACATATTCCAGGGCGGTATCATAGTCACAGCGGCTTCTGGTGTGATGATCCCTATGCGCTTGCCGATTTCAGGAAGTTTATAAAAGCAAGGTATAATAATATAGATCAAGTGAATCAGGCCTGGGGCACAAAATTTAAATCACTTGATGAAGTGGATTACCCCGGACGTGGAGATGCCTTTATAAAATTCAGGAAAAATATATCTCCCGATGCGACCCCACAGATGCGCCGGCAATGGCTGGATTTTATTGATTGGTACCGTGACGCAATGACTCAATTGGTTGATTATTGGATGGCAACCGCAAGAAAGTACTTCCCTGATACACCAATCTATCTCTGCACGGGTGGGGAAGGCCAGTCTGAACTTGGGTGCAACTTTGCCGAACAGTCCCGGATTGCCGCTAAGTACAAGGGTGGTGTAAGGGTAACAAATGAAGGTTCTGGATACTGCTGGAACTTTGTGATTACTCGATGGGTGGCATCTGCGGGAAAACATTATGGCGCCTACTTCAGTTTTGAGCCTGCGGCGTCGATAAACGAGATGGGAGAAGTAGCCAGAATATACAACGCCACCGCATCCGGCGCCAATCAATTGCATGACTATACCACAAATCTTTTACGCTACAATTCGATGATGGACGCTCAGCGTAAAAGTATAAAATATCTTTTCCATGTCCAGAAACCGATTGTGCCAGTGGCTCTGTGGTATCCCAACGTCTATATGACGCTGAAATGGGGTGACTACTGGAATAAGGCTGCTGTGCTTCGTGATTATACCGACTACGATTATGTTGATGAGAGTATGCTTCGCACAGCCGCTCTAGATCATAGTAAAATTCTTGTGATGCTTCACGGAGATATCATAGAGACCGCCGATGCCGCGCGTATTGCAGAATGGGTTAAAAACGGTGGCCGATTAATTGTGATGGATTTGCCTGTGTTCCAGAGTGTCGAGGCAACATCAGACCCGGAGAAGATTCTATTTGGCGATACTCCCAATGGCCGGAATCTCGGTAATGGCAAAATATTAAGAGTTACGGGATGGGACGAACTCGCCGCTGAGCTAAAACAATGTATGATTGATCTTGATCTCCCAATTTATGATCTGAAGAAAGACGACGTTTATGGCACGCAGATCGGAGAGAACAGGTTCTTGTTCCTAAACACCGGGTCCGCAGATGCGCAGGTGGAGATAAAAACAGGTAACAACTGCAAGAAGTGCATAATCCCCACAGGATCCATAATTGATGAGGAGGTTCCACGCAAGTAAGATATGGCAATAGATACAGCCAAACTCAGTTATGAGTCCGATGCAGCTTCTAAGGCAGGCTGCACAATGTATGTAATATCTCACACCCACTGGGATCGTGAGTGGTATATGCCATTCCAGGGCTTCAGAATGAGGCTCGTGGATTTGATCGACAATCTGTTAGACATATTAGACAGTGAGCCGGATTTCAAATGCTTTAACCTGGATGGGCAGACTATAGTATTAGAAGATTATCTTCAGATTCGCCCTGAGAAAAGGTCCATTATCGAGAAACATGTGAGAGAGGGTCGGATCATCATTGGGCCGTGGTATCAGCTCAATGATGAGTTCCTTGTGAGCGGCGAAGCAACCATTCGCAGCCTTTTGATAGGACATAAGATAGCCTCCGAGTTTGGCCGGGTAATGAAATTGGGCTATTTACCGGATCAGTTCGGCAGCATCAGCCAAATGCCACAAATTCTCAAAGGTTTTGGAATAAAGAGCGTTATCGTAGGACGTGGACTACACCTGAAACCAGGCAATAAAATGGAGTTCCTCTGGCAGTCGCCGGATGGCTCGCAGGTTCTTACTTCATATATGGCCTATTGGTATAACAACGCCCAGCGATTTCCAGCAGACATTAATGCTGCGTTGGAATACACAAAAGGCATACAAGAACGTCTGAAAGAGTTGTCTCACGTTGATCATCTGCTGCTTATGAATGGTGTAGACCAC
>JAJFTD010000027.1 GCA_021373255.1 bacterium | reverse complement strand
TTACCGCCAGGAGGTTCATACGTTGGGCGCTGATTACAGAGCAAAATACTTTAGCCGCACTGAGAGTGGCTTTCCCGATGAGGTCGAGATTCTCGGCACTACTTATGTAAAGGTCGAGGATTTGCGCTACGGCACAAACCCACACCAGGGCGCCAGTTTCTACCGGCCCAAGGATTCATCGGGACTGACCTTTGGGGACATGGAGCAGCTCAAGAGCGGAAAGTCGGGGCTCTCTGAAACAAATTATGGTGACCTCAACCACGGCGCCAACATTGTGAAGTATTTCAGCCGACCCGCATGTGCAGTGATGAAGCACCTGAACCCCAGTGGGGCCGCAGTGCAAGTTGGTAATCAGGACACGAAGACGGTCTATCTTCGCGCCAGAGATGCAGATGCGGTGGCAGCATTTGGCGGAACAGCAGTGTTCAACACAAAGGTTGACGCAGCCACGGCAGCCGAAATCATGACCACGGTGGTTGAAGTAGTGGCAGCTCCTGACTTCGACGAAGAGGCTCTGCGCATATTCAGTGACTTTGAGACCTACAGGATGAATAAAGAAATCAGGGTCATCAAATTGCCGAATCTCACGAGCCTGCCCAAGTGGGTCGGTGACCATGCTGCTCCCACGATCAAAACTCTTGCGGATGGCACTGTTGTGGTAGCCGAACCATTGCTAACGAAAATAAAGAGCACTGATGACCTCGTGCTTGCAACCACAGAGCATGCCAAGCATGGCAAGTTCGCAATAGTTAACCAGCCCACTCCGCAGCAGTTGGATGATATGCTCTTTAGCTGGTATGTGAACTTGAGTGTGCGGTCTAATGGTGTTGTGATTGCCAAGAATGGGGTCACACTGGCAGTCGGGACAGGCCAGCAGGACCGTGTAACGGCTGTGCGACAGGCGATAACCAAGGCAAAGGAAAAGTTCAAGGGCGAAGAAACGCTGGAAGGCGCTGTGATGAGTTCGGATGCGTTCTTCCCGTTCAGAGACAGTGTAGACGCCGCTGCTGAAGCAGGAATCAAAGCAATAGTGCAGCCTGGCGGTTCGGTACGCGACTGGGAATCTATTCAGGCTTGCAATGAGCTTGGAATTTCAATGATGTTCACCGGTGAGAGGTGCTTCTCGCACCACTAGACTTAACAATATTAACATTTTTACTCCCCGGGCAGATTGTCTGGGGAGTTTTGTTTTATGGCTGCTTGCCAGGGGTATAACGGAACAGACACATTGATTGACTAAGCGAGCATGCGTATGACGCAGAATTGTTGTTCAGATGTGATTTTTACACATCCTGGTAATCTTGCTTGTTGACAAGTGCTTGCTCGTCAGGTAATCTGTAGATACTTGAGTCTGTGGCAGGAATATAAATGTCCAGACCGTGAGGATGGGGGATCATCACTATGATTAAGAGAAGTTGGTTAAGAGTGCTTCTCGCACTGGGTTTTGTGTTCACCGTTGCATCAGCAGTCCCTGCGCTGGCAGCGATTCAGTATAGTGGAAGCCTCCAGGCGCCTAAGACAAACGGGCTTGATGGTACGGGCTACTGGGTAAATGCTGAAAATCCTGTGACATTTAGTTGGCTCGTCTCTGAAGTAGGCGTACAAAACGGAGCAATACTCTGGAATTACGCTTATACAATATCGGCTCCGGCTGGGGCATCAAGCCACGTTATAATTGAGCTTTCAGACGGGTTCACCGTAAATGACATCTCAAATATCAGGTTTAACGGTACCCCGATAGAAGAATGCGTGTATGACGACGACACATCACGGTGGGAGATAAGTAATTTTTCACAAGGCGGAAGCAATCCTTACATGAAGGATGGACTCTTCGGCATTAAAATAAACACGCCTAATGACAACTCCAACCTGATAACGACGTATTCGTTTGACAGCACTCACGCGCCTGTATGGGGTGATTTTTACAGCAAAGACGGTATGGCAAACAGCAATGTATTCAATACAGCGTGGAACGAAGGCTTCCTGCGAACAGATCCTACAGCCGATCCGACTAATGGCTCTATCGACAATCACATTCTCAGGCCGGATACAGTTGAGCAGCCATCAGTGCCGGAGGCAAGTTCGATGTTGCTGGGCGCTCTCGGACTGATGCCGGTTCTTGGAATGAGTATTCGTAAATGGCGCAAGTAAAAATATACAGAGGATAGATTATAGAGGGCCTGCGGTCAGTGATTGCAGGCCCTTTTTGCATTATTTCATAGCAGAAGCAATTGCAGCCAGATCTTGTTTGAAAGCATTTATAGTCGTGATATCACGTGCCGACTTGGCGCGCAGGATATATGATGGATGGAATGTAGCCATTGCACGAGTGTTCAGTGGGCCGTTGAACCAGTCGCCGCGCTCGCTTGTCATAGCAAAACCGGGATGAATAATAACCGATGCCGCCACTGCGCCAAGACATAAAATGAGCCGGGGCGAAACAATCTCCAGTTCGCGAGCCAATGCTTCGGACCATGTCTTGATCTCTTTGCCTGTGGGTGGCCTGTTGGTTATGCGGCCATCGTCCGTGTGTATGGGTCTGCACTTGACCACGTTTGTGATGTAGATTATTTCGCGGGGTATACCCGCCTGCGCAAGTTCAGAATCAAGCAAACGGCCTGCTGCTCCCACAAACGGATGCCCACGTTTGTCCTCTTCCCCACCCGGTGCTTCGCCTATCAACACCAGGTCTGCATCAAGGTTGCCTTCACCCCAGACCATGTTTACATCCGGGTCGCACGCCTCTAAAAGCTCCCGGGATTCAGACTTCAGTTGTGCCATAAGTTCAGACTTTTCCATTTTCACGTTCCCCTACCAGCATCGACTGGGTATCAAATTCAGTGAAGATATACCCAAGGATTATACGATGAGTGACTACCTTCGGACAAGCAGAATTCGGCTGGGGGTGTTGTTCGCGCTTGAAATGGAGCAGCGTGCGCTTGAACGCGTGCTGGCGGAATCGCGATCGTGGAGCCGTAAACGTGATGGTGAGATGGGATGGACATTCGGCAGCCTTGAAGTGTCGGCGATAGTAAGTGGTGTAGGCCGAGAGCGATGCGCAGCGGCGGCGGAGAGACTTGTGAGGAGAGGGGTGCACCGGCTGGTATGCGCGGGGTTCGCAGCAGGGTTGGACCCCACCCTGTCCGTGGGTGATGTAGTAGTTGCGAGACGAGTTCTCCTGGCGCACGATAACAGCGGGGAATCAATTGCTTCAGATCAGGGTCTGCTCTCTGTCCTGCCCCCAATGGGGAGTATGAATATCCACATCCAGCCATGCGATATCGCTACCTCCGACCACATTGTATGCGCATCTGAAGAGAAGAACAGGCTTCACCAAGCCACCGGTGCGGGGGCTCTGGATATGGAGTCTTACGGCGCCGCTGAAGTGTGCCGGGCTGGGCGTGTGCCATTTGCTGTCATCAGAAGTATCTCCGATGCTGCCAACGAAGACATTCCCCAGGATGTAGCAGACTTCCTCAGCTTGGAAGCTGCCCTGGACCGCGTCGTGTTTATCCTCTCTAAACCAGGCATTTGGCGAACACTCTTGCGCCTGCGCGGACAGGCTGATACCGCAGCGGAAAACCTCGGGGATGTGCTCGGGATGATGTTGCTTAGGATGATGGGGTGAAGGGACATGTCGAGCGTCAGGCGTTGTGCGTCGGGGAAGTGATGGGCGCGTGGCAATCTGGTATATCTGCAATTTCGTAGCAACCTAGCCGTGTTGCTTCGGCATCCTGATGCCGAAGCCGCCGAACGCACAATGTGATCTGGCATATATAAATATCGTAGCAGCTAAGCTTAAGTTTTTCTCATTTTCTTATAAATAACGGAGGAGCATATTAGTCATCTGGAGAATGCTAACTTACCTTCCGGCGTAGTGTAAGTTCCGATGCGCCGGTAGCCCGCATTATTCGTGATGAGATTGAATACCGCATTAAGACCTGCGGTATTCGACTTTAGTGAATAATGCGCCAGTAGTCTGTTGCTCACGATGGGCAACTCGGGCGATAGGGAGGTTGGCATGAGCATCTTCAAGGCGTGCGAGATTCGGGGAGCATACCCGGATGAGATGAACGAGGAGAAGGCGTATCGAATCAGCCGCGCAGTAGCGACAATGCTCGACTCCGGAACAGTGGTGGTCGGCGGTGACGTCAGAACCTCTACACCAGGGCTCAAGACGGCCCTTATCGACGGGCTCACGGCATCGAGTTGTGATGTTGTCGACATTGGAACTGTTTCTACACCCCTGTTTCACTACGTAATGTGCAGGCTGCATGCAGCTGGCGCGGTGATGGTGACTTCCTCGCATCACCCAGCGGACACCAACGGCGCAAAAGTCTTCTTCGACAATCTTCCCGCAACTACGCAACAGCTTCACAAGATCAAATCTATGATCGAAACCAATGGCTTCCTCTGCAGGCGCGGTCGAGTGACCACGCTGGACGCAGTTTCAACATACGAAGATCATATCAGATGCTACGGCGATGAAATGTTTAATGGAATCGACCGCAGGCCCAAGGTAGTGATGGATTGCGGTAATGGTTGCAATTCAGAGATTGCCCCCAAAGTTTTCGAGTCGCTGGGAATGCCCGTAATTCGGATAAACTGCGACATTGACGGCACATTCCCCGGCCGAGGTCCCAACCCCACCCCAGCCAGCCTGAAGGAGCTATGCAGTGCAGTCATCGAGACTGAATCCGACTTCGGCATCGCATTTGATGGTGATGGTGACCGGGTGGTGTTTGTCGATGAATCGGGCAAGGTGCTTACCTCAGATCAAGCCACTGCGGTGATAGCCCGGTATATGCGAGGTGTCTCGCCAGGCGAGAGTGTTGTTCTGGACACCAGGTGCAGCAGCGCGGTGGCGGATGTGGTGTCGATGCTTGGGGCAACAACACTCACAGAGCGATCCGGTTACGCAGCAATAAGAACGCGAATGGTGACCGAGTGCGCGCGCTTCGGCGCAGAGACTGATGGGCATTTATTCTACAGGGAACTCGAAGGTGGAGACGATGCATTATTTACGGCGCTGCTCATGTCGAGCATTGTTGCAGACTATGGCGCGTTATCGCTCCTTGCGGCGGCAATCCCAAATTATGCCACAACACCGAACCTGAGGATTCACGCTCGCCCCGACCCGTCATTGCTGGACATGATCGCCGAAGCGTTCCCACTGGAGAGAGTAGACAGGCTTGATGGCGTGAAGGTGTTGTTCGAGGATGGTTGGGGCTTGGCACGCGTGGCAACCCATGAACCGGAAGTGCAGTTGAGATTTGAGGGTGTAAATGAGTGTGCCTTGAGAAGAATAATGGACGAGTTCCTGGCGCCGGCACCTGGCTTAAGAAAAGCTGTTATGCAATATTTACAGGTGTAGGTCGATATTCAATCACATCCATTAAACGTCCGGGCTAGATGTAGAAATATCGCCAACACATTTTTTGCCAACGCACGTTTTAGCGGGAAAGACCGGGGGTAAATCACTGATCGAGAGCAAATCCCTTTCTCTCCTTTCTTTCCGAACATGGCCCCGTTTGCCAGAGCGGGGCCATGAATGCGTACATTGGAATCTGTTTTAGGCTGCAACAGTGGAGGGCATAAAACGAATTAACCCCGGGCAGACTGAGGATTTGTCAGGGCCCGGGGCAATTCCAGTGTTGCGGCAGATACCCGCCTTTTGGAGTGAGCTGCCCGTTTATACGGGCTTGATTGCGAAACACCGGAGCAGGGTGTTTCGCGACGAAATTTTCCCGTCCGCCGCCCCCTGTACATCCAGTTCGGGTTCTCCAAGTCAACACTGGCGACATATTTCAGCCGCAGTAATAGACTCTGCAGGAATCGTGCCAATTGATCAGGTTAGCCCAGCAATTTTACGAATATTATGGGTAGTTTATGCGCAGCGATGTTAAGCAGCTACTTCAATACCTGAGGACATCAGCCGAGGGAGGCGCTGGGATAGTGAGATCAGCGCACCACGAGCGAGACCATAGCGTGGATCGAGTTCAAGGGCTTTCTTATACTCGAACCAAGCCTCGCGAGGTACACCGGCAGCTTCGTAGGCCTGACCAAGGTTGTAGTGAATCCTGGGGGAATCCGGTTTTATCTCAGAAGCGCGCTTAAGCGCCCCAATGGCGGCGTTGTGCCTGCCTTGTTGAGCATAGGCCGCACCGAGATATACAAATGCCTCGTAGCTGGAAGGATATTGACGTGATGCATCTTCCAGGATTCCAACGGCCTGGTCGAAGTCACCATCTTTGAATATCTGTATGCCTTTATCTACGCTTGTTAGTTGCTCAGACATCACACTTCCATACGGACGACACTTGGTAAAGGTGCAAGCGGACTTACATTATTCCTGATAATATGGAATACCGCACTACTACCTCTCGCAGTTTCTGCGAAACCGCTGTCGGTAAGACCTGCGGTATTCAGCCAAGGTGAATAATGCAAGCGAACATCACACTCCCCTGCACTTTATTCCCTACTTTGGTCATTCCACATGAATACTAGACGCTCCTTCCACGGATTTTTTGCTAAAAATACTTTTCCTACTTTTGAAACGGCAATATGTAAGGTATAATGGGTACTGACTTCTGCTGTTCGGCGGCAATGGTCGATTAGGCTCCGAACCGGACTTATAGAATCGGCAAAAGGTAAAGTGAACCCTTGGGTGCAAGTGCAACCCCCGTTCAAAGGTCCATCATTTCACACAGAAGTGCAATTACAACTACACGTTTCGAGGGGGTATGCAAGTGGCCCAAGACAAGGATCTCACCTGCAAGGATTGTGGACAGAGCTTTACGTTCACCGCTGGCGAGCAAGAGTTCTTCCAGTCGCGCGGCTTCAGCGAGCCGATTCGCTGCAAGACCTGCCGCGACATCCGCAAGAATCAGAAGGCCGATCGCGGCTTTTCAGATGATCGCGGCGGCGGCAGCAGCCGCTGGTAGAAGTCACAAGAGTTGATAACTACAGTAAGGCCGGGCATTGCCTGGCCTTATTTTTATTTCTTGTAAACCGCCAGGATATTGTTCAAAGGCTTCACCGGCTCCACCTTCGCCCGTCCATTCTCGTAAAACGCACACATACTGCCACCGTCCAGGTTAATAGCATCGACAGCTCCGAGTTCGAGCATGGCGTCAGCAAGTGTGTTCAATGTAATACTCTGTGAAACTGCACATAATATCAACTTGCCATCAGCAGTCTTGCCGACAGCGCAGCGCCAAGCTCGGTTTGTAGACGCAGCTTTGCTGAAGCCATCCCGCCGAACATTGATGTCTTTTTTACCTGACCGCACTAATCGCGGGCCACAGGCTATCCCAGAAACACACCCGCTCCAATCGATGCGTGATCTGCCTTTTCGCTCCCGAAAAACGATCTTACCTGATGATGTAAACCCTATTCCCTGCCGCTGACTACCCCGGCAGACAACCTTGCCGTTGACTACAATATCACCAAGTGGGCGGTAATTTTCATCGTAATATGTACCACAGATGGCGACATGAGGTTTGAGGCGTTTGACCATTGAGTTAAGAGGTTCGGTGCCGTCAGCACCGTTCGCAAGCGCCGGGGAGACTTTATAATGACCGTGTGAGATGTCGAGGACGGCGTAGTTAATATTCAATCGGCCAAGAATACCGGCAGGCCGGGCGATAGTGGTAAGCCCAAGTAGAAGCAGCACACCCAGTGCGCCCAGGGCCAACATCCAAACCGCAGCCCACGCACCGCGCCGCCGCTTAACCAACCCTCCGCCCATTACATCCTCCCCGCCAACTGTTGATCTTAGTTTACCATCTGGCAAGGGGGATCGTCAAAAATTAAGTGAAGATAGTCGGGGATGGAGCGGATCACAGATCCGCAAAATCTGGGTCCCAGATCACAGATCTGGGACCATCGAAAAAAGTGAACCCTCACCCAGATAAGCGTTGCTTCGGACCGCGAAGCTCAGTTTGCTCGCTAACTTTCGACAGCTATTATTCGGAAATCTTCACCCAGATAGGGCTAACCAGCGTCATCCATTTTCAACTCAAAACCCGTCACAGCCTGCTTTTCGAGTATCTTTCGCAGGAACTGGCCTGTGTGTGACTCGGGAACTTTTGAGACGTGCTCTGGGGTGCCGGTGGCTATTATTGTTCCACCCCTGTCCCCACCCTCGGGGCCGAGGTCTATGATGTGGTCGGCAGTTTTGATTACATCCATGTTGTGCTCTATTACAAGCACGGTATTTCCTGCGTCTGTGAGCTTACCCAGGACCTCCAATAGCTTCTTGATGTCGTGGAAGTGCAGGCCTGTGGTCGGCTCGTCGAGTATATACATAGTCCTGCCGGTCGAGCGCTTGGCTAGTTCGGTTGAAAGTTTTACGCGCTGTGCTTCTCCACCTGAAAGAGTAGTCGCGGGTTGCCCCAGGCGAATATAGTCCAAACCGACGTTGTGGATGGTGTCCAGCCGACGATGGATTTTAGGTATATGCTTGAAGAACTCCAGCGCCTGGCTTACGGTCATGTTCAGGACATCGGCTATGTTCTTGCCTTTGTACTTGATCTCCAGGGTCTCGCGGTTGTAGCGTTTACCTTTGCAAACCTCGCATGGTACGTAGACATCGGACAGGAACTGCATCTCGATCTTGATGATACCATCACCCTTGCAAGCCTCGCAGCGGCCGCCTTTGACGTTGAAACTAAACCGCCCTGGCTGGTAGCCGCGAACACGAGCGTCGGGGGTCTTGCTAAACAGCTCACGGATCATATCGAACACGCCCGTATATGTAGCCGGGTTAGACCTTGGTGTGCGGCCGATTGGGGATTGATCGATGTCGATCACCTTATCGATGTGTTCCAGACCCTTGATCTCGTCGTGGTCGCCCCACACTCTGTGTGTGCCCTCAAGGGCATACATCAGCCTTGGGAATAGGGTTTCTTGAATGAGCGTGCTCTTGCCTGAGCCTGACACACCGGTCACACAGGTAAACACTCCCATTGGGAAGCGCACATCGACATTTTTAAGGTTATTCGCTCTCGCGCCTTTGATTTCGATATACTTGCCATTCGGCTTGCGGCGGAGTTCAGGAACAGGTATGGAAAGTTTACCAGACATATACTTGCCTGTATAAGAATCCGGCGCTTTCTTGACCTGCTCAAGTGTGCCTTCAGCAACCAATTCACCACCATGCTCACCCGCACCGGGGCCGATGTCGATTATCCAGTCCGCCGCCTCGATGGTCTCCTCATCATGCTCGACCACGATGATCGTGTTTCCTAAATCCCTGAGACGAAGTAGTGTTTGGATCAAGCGAGTGTTGTCCCTCTGGTGCAAGCCAATGCTTGGCTCGTCGAGGATATACAATACCCCCATCAGTCCGCTTCCGATCTGCGTCGCCAGCCTGATTCTCTGCGCTTCACCGCCAGCCAGAGTCGCCGCTGCACGGTCTAGTGTGAGGTAGTCCAGCCCCACATCCAGCAAGAACCGCAGGCGTGCACGGATCTCCTTGATGATCTGCTCAGCGATGATCGACTCCCGACGGGAGAGCTTCACCGACTCAAACCAGTCGCTGGTCTTCTTGACCGACATCCTCACAACATCTGAGATATTAAGCCCACCGATAGTCACAGCCAGACTCTCGGGCTTGAGCCTCTTACCACCGCACGCCGAGCAGGGCACCTCGGACATGTAGTGCTCTATCTCCTCTTTCACCATATCCGAACTGGTATCATTGTAGCGCCGCTGCAGGAGATTGAGCACACCCTCAAATGTTGTCCTGTAAGTCCTGCTTGACCCTCTGAATCTGCTCTTGTATGTAATAGTTACGGGCTGATCGGCGCCATGGAGCAGCACGTCGAGTTGACGCTTGCTGAGATTTTTGATCGGGGTTGTTAGTTTGAAATCATAGGCGTCGGCGATTCCATTAATAAGCGCCATTATCCACTCATTCGACCCTCGCGAGAACGGTACAATAGCGCCCTGGCTGATGGATTTATCTTTGCTCGGGATGATAAGGTCGGGATTGAGCCTCTTATGGCTGCCCAGGCCATGGCATTCGGGACATGCGCCATAGGGAGTGTTGAATGAGAAGATCCTCGGTTCAACCTCGCCAACGCTTATTCCACACTCCGTACACGCGAAGTTCTCAGAAAAGAGCATCTCCTCTTCGCCGATCACATCAATCGCCAATACGCCATTGCCCTTTTTCAGCGCAGTTTCTACCGAGTCGTTCAGCCGCCTCTCGATACCCGGCTTCACTACTAATCTGTCCACGATGATCTCGATGGTATGCTGCTTATAGCGATCCATTTCGATGTCATCAGTGACCTCATGCATCTCACCGTCCACGCGCACGCGCACAAAACCCTCTTTGCGGACGTCGTCGATGAGCTTTTTGTAGTGCCCCTTCTTGCCGCGCACCAGTGGAGCGAGGACTTGTATCTTGGTCCCCTCCGGCAGCGCCATTATGGTATCAACCATCTGCTCCACGGTCTGCTGGGCTATCTCACGACCGCACTGCGGGCAGTGTGGGTGGCCAACCCTGGCAAACAGGAGCCTGAGGTAGTCATATATTTCCGTCACAGTGCCCACTGTGGATCGCGGGTTGCGGGTGGTGGACTTCTGGTCTATTGAAACAGCAGGTGAAAGCCCTAGTATATCATCAACATCCGGCTTATCCATCTGCCCGAGGAACTGACGGGCGTAAGATGAAAGCGATTCCACGTATCGCCGCTGTCCCTCGGCATAGATCGTGTCAAACGCCAGCGATGACTTGCCTGAGCCGGAAAGGCCGGTGATAACTACCATTTTATCACGTGGTATATCTACATTTATGTTCTTGAGATTATGCTGCCGCGCACCGCGGACTACTATTTTGTCCTGACCCATTTCACTTTCAACATCCCCATTTATTTCACTCAAATTTTATCACAGACGCAACGAGCGTTCAACCAGCAAAGCGCACGTATGTTCGATTACTTCAACAATAATCCTTTCCGTTCCTTCTTTACAGACACCTGTTTTAGATATATTATTACTTCAGAAATCAGAGTAACCGAGCATGATACGCAACTATGGTTGTTAACATGGTGCGTCCGGCGGCTTCGGCAGCTTCGCAATCCGAAGCAACCAGCGTTGGCTCTTCGACTATCTAACCTTGTGACCTTATGACTTTATGACCTTGTGATCTTCTAACCAATTTCGCGTTTTCGCCCTTTCGCGCTGTCGCGATTAAGTCCCTTCCCGCTAGTGCTTATCTGCCATTAGGAGTTGCTGTTGAAACCGGGAATTGCCTCGATCTCTCTCAGGAAATACGACATCTTCCACGCGCTTGACTTGGCTGCTGAGACTGGTTTTATGGGTGTGGAGATATCTGCCAGGCCTCCTCATATGCCTGATGAGTTCGATGAATACCACACCAAACTGGTCCGGGAGCGCCTTTGCTCCAATCACCTTGCCGTGCCAATGGTGGGCTCATATGCTCGCCCTTGCTTGCCGGATTTTGAGCAAAAGTCTGCGGATGCGATCAAAATCGCGAAGATACTCGGTGCACGTGTTATACGGATATGGGCTGGTAACCGCGAGCCTTATGAAGCTAGCCCGGAGTTTAGAGACCTCGTGGTGAAGAGCATTCGCGAGTTCGCTTTGAGGGCGGAGTATGCGGGAATGAGCCTGGCAGTGGAGATGCACGCGGGCACGCTGTGTTCGATTCCTGAAGGAGTCCTGCGACTTATAGAGCAAGCAAACGTGCCCAACATTAAAGTAAACTTCCAGGTTGTGAACTTCCTGGAGCCTGATCTAGATCGCTACATCGGCATGCTTGGTGATTATGTAGTAAACGTACACGCTCAAAACTACAAGCCCTCATCGGTGCAGCCGGGCAAGCTGGAGACGTGTTGGATTGAGGACGGCCTGGTGGACTACGATCACCTGCTATCCCTGCTGAGTCAACACAGCTTTGACGGCTATGTGGAAGCGGAATTCCTTAAAGGTGAACATCTCTGCGAATGCTCTATGCTGGAGTCCTTGAAGCGCGACGCAAATTACCTTAGGAAGCTAACCGCTAAGCATACCCGCTAGCCTCCAGCTCCTACCTTTGCCACATCCAGCATGCCTGTGATGGTCACATTGTTATGCCGTACAGCGATATCATCGATAGTTGCATCGAAGCCGAGGCTGGTGGCATCAAAAACCGGATTTACTTTAGATTCTATATACTCCCGTGCAAACCCCGGCGCTGGAACTCCTGCCGCTGAAATGCTCCTGAGTTCAAGGACTACCTTGCTCCCATTGCGCACGCTCAAACCCGCGTCGGCTTTTATGTTCACTCCCAGCCCGGTAATGGTCGGCTTGCCGGTAACTGTAGCATACCCATCATTAAGCGCCACTTGCAAATTGGGAATGTCGTTGTAGGTCTTTGTGAGATATTTGTTCAGCTCAGCCTCGTTGATTTTGGCCGAATAGGTGCATGAAGACGCACTTTTGATCTGCTGTGTATCAGGATCGAATCTAAGATCCTTGATTGAGACATTGAGCTTGGCAATTTGGATGCCACTCTTTAGTTGTACATCTTGCCCAACGATGTTCAGAGCGTCCATCTTGCCCTTGAGCAGTTTGAGCGGAGATGAGGATATATCAACCTTGTATGACTTCGCCGGTCCAATACGATTCTTGAGGCCCTCTGCAATCTTGTTTTCGGCGCGATGCTCAACGCCTCCACAACCTACAGTGTAGATAATTGCCAGTATAAGAACAGGTAGAGCAGCTACACACTTGCGCATGATGATAACACCTTCATTGATCGAACTACCCCTATTATAACGATCTATGTCGCTTGGGGGAAGGGAGTGTCATGCGTCTTGCGTCAGGCGTCGGGCGTCATGCGTCTCCTGTGTCGAGTGCGGATGAAACCAGTAGTTACTAGAACTCCATCATACTATTTACTTTTTCCGACTAGCAAAAGCATCTTTCAACAATAAATCCCACACTTTGGCACTACATCGCCTGTCGGGATGCTGTCTCCACATTCTCCAAGTCTCTGGGACTAGAGACTTGGGCTTGCTTCTCATCAGACGGGGTTAACTCGTCCAACAGCCTGCGCACCTTTGCATCACTACCGAAGGATACTGCTTCTTCGAGGGTGCTTACGGTGTTCAGTATCTGATCCGGCGAGAAATTGTTAGGTCTGTGGACTATGGATAGGCCCTTCCACGGGCTCGCCTCAATCTGTTCACGTGATGATGTCAGGCGCTCGTGCAGCTTCTCGCCTGGTCGCACGCCTGTGAACTCAATGCCGATATCTATATCAGGTTCCAGCCCGCACAGGCGGATCATATCTCGTGCAAGGTCCAGAATCTTAACCGGCTTGCCCATATCCAACAGGTAAAGCTCACCAGTTCGGCCAACCGCTCCGGCTTCAAGCACAAGTCTTACGGCTTCCGGTATCGTCATGAAAAATCGCGTCATCTCCGGGTGCGTGACCTTAACCGGTCCTCCGTGCCTGATCTGCTCCTTGAACAACGGCACCACGCTGCCTCTGCTCCCCAGCACGTTACCGAACCTGACTGTCACAAAAGCTGTGCTGTTCCACACAACTGCCGCTGCACGGAATACTTCTTCGCAAAGCCATTTAGTTGCACCCATTACACAGCAGGGGTCGGCGGCCTTGTCGGTAGATATCAATACGATCCGCTCTACCCCGTGCTCACCACTCGCTGCAGCCACGTTATATGTCCCCAGCACGTTGTTAAGGACTGCTTCCTGCTCGTTGGTTTCCATCATCGGAACGTGCTTATGCGCGGCGGCATGGAAGACCACCTGAGGCCGGTAATACCTGAACACCTGCTTAATCCTGCGCTGGTTCGCGGTTGTGGCTATGACGTAATGAATCTTGTCCGCTATCTGCGGGAACGTGCGCAAGAGCTCATGGTATATTGAATGGATTGAGTTCTCACCGTGGCCAAGCAAGATTAGTGACGCAGGATTGAGTGAGGCGACCTGCCTGCATATTTCAGAGCCAATAGAGCCTCCCGCACCCGTAATGAGAACCCGGCTGTTGGTAATGTAACCGCCAATATCTGCTACAGAAGTATCCACAGGCGCGCGACGCAGCAGGTCTTCCACCGAAAACTCCTCCAACTGCGTAGTAGATGCCTTGCTGAGTACATCACGTAGAATAGGGACAGACTTAACCGGAACCTTGTGCTTTCTGCAAGCCATAATAGACTCGCGCACCTCACTGCGGTCCACCTCTGGAAGCGCAACAATTACCTCATCCACGCACTTATCAGCCACCATCTGCTTTACTTTGTCCAGCGGCCCCAGCACCTGCACATTGCTGATATACATTCCGTTCTTTCTAGGATCATCATCGAGGAAACCTACGACATCATAATTCAGCATGGGGTCCTCACGAAGAGTTCTGAGCGTGCGCACAGCGTCCATACCCGTGCCCATTATAACGGCACGTTTGGCATTGTCTTTTGTTCCGAGGGAGACGATTGACCCCCACCCGCTCTTTTGCGCGATACTGAGCACCCTGAGGAACACCCTCACGCCGCCGGCGAGTACAATGTTAATAGACCATAGCATCACCAGCACCGACCATGGAAACGCATAGCCATCCATCAAAACTTGCACTGCAATAAGCCCGAATAAGCCCACTGTGTTGGCCCACACCACACCCCATAACATCTCAATGCTCGCAAACCGCCAAGCGCACCTGTAGAGGCGGAACGATGCTGAGATTGTTATATAGAGAATTGCCACAACAGGCACGCTCAGAGCGTGTGGCTGCAGGTATTGTCTATAGATTGCTTCCCACGGCATATTATCAAATCGCAAGATGTGAACCAGTGCAATGGACGCGAGCAACGCTGCCGCGTCTGCAGTCATCAACACAGGTACGCACAATCGTGCCCTGATATTAGCGAGGATACCTATAACATTGTTCTTCATGTGGCCTCTTACGCCCCCGATTGCTGCATCGTTGCAATAGTTAGGTGCGCTGTATCTCTGTGATGCAGGTGATGACCATTTCCGAATATCTCACTTGGAAACGTTCCTAGAGGGCTTACCCCATGGTGCACAAAATATAACGTCGACCGTACATGCAAGCCCTGGTTTGTCAACCAAGCGCCCATACTGTCGACAAGCTAGCACTAAGTATACAGAGGGGGAGGTGTAAGGGAGCGGATCGCAGATCAGTGTTGTCGAAAGCTAGCGAACAAACTGAGGTTGCTTCGGACTGCGGAGCGTAGCGGAGCTGCCGAAGCCGCCGCCGAAGGCGGCGAAACAATGTACCGGTTATAAACCAAGCCTGTGAATTATACGAAACGTGGTCTTCTCGGCCTCTGCGAGGCCGGCTTCGGCAGCTTCGCAGTCCGAAGCAACTATGTCACATTGGATCGCAGATTCGCAATAGGTGGGACTTGGGTCACAGACCTGAAACCATCATGAAATGTCTGCAGCGAAGCTATGGCCGGGTAATGAGTAGGAATAGCCAAGGATTTGGGCGAGGGTAGCAGCGATGTCACAAAAACATGAGCGAACGCCCAGATTAATTCCCTGAGATATATCTTTACCGTAGACCAACAGCGGCACGTACTCGCGGGAATGGTCGGTACTCTGGGTAGTGGGGTCGCAGCCGTGATCAGCAGTAATAATTAGTAAATCTTCCTTTTTAAGAACATCCAGTATCACCGGCAGGGCTACATCGAACTCTTCCAGGGCAGCCGCGTAACCATGGGAGTCGTTTCTGTGGCCGTAGAGCATGTCGAAATCCACCAGGTTAGTGAAAATCAGGTTACCCTCGTCGCCAATGATCGCTGCAATAGTGGCGGCGATGCCCTCTTTATTGTTGCCTGTGTGTATTGCTGATGTGATTCCTCGGCCCGCGTATACATCTTCAATCTTGCCGATGCCGATGACCTCACCGCAGCATACAGCTATGGTGTCTAGCAGAGTTTCGACCGGGGGCTCAAGTGCGAAGTCGCGACGGCGTTCAGTGCGAGTGAAATTGCCGGGGCTGCCTGTGAATGGCCGGGCAATGACCCGTTGGACGTTGTGCGGGGGGACCAGCATCTCGCGGGCGATTTGGCACATGCGGTAGAGTTCGTCAATGGGGATCACATCTTCATGGCACGCAATCTGGAAGACGCTGTCGGCGCTGGTATAGACTATAGGGTATCCCGTGCGAATGTGTTCTTCACCGAGTTCCTTGATAATCTCTGTGCCGGATGCGGCTTTGTTACCCAGAGTCTTGCGACCGATGGTGGACTCGAACTTCTCCATCACATTATCGGGAAAGCCGTGCGGATAGACGGGAAATGGGTGTTCGGTTATGATGCCCATCATCTCCCAGTGCCCAGTGGTGGTGTCTTTGCCTTTGGATACTTCTGCCATTCTGCCGTAACAGGCAGTTGGATGATCAGCCGGCGGCACACCGGCTATCTGGATGATGTTGCCAAGGCCCATTTGCTCCAGATTGGGTAGATGAAGACCGCCAACCGAATCTGCAACGTGCGAAAGCGTGTTTGAACCGGCATCGCCATATTCGTCAGCGTCCGGCAGCGCACCCGCGCCCACGGAGTCCAGCACTATTAAAACCCCGCGATTGATCACCTTCACCCTCCGCTCAGGCAACTGCGCGCCTGTTACTTATTGGTGTTCATATCGGCAAGACCGTAGACCCCGCCCGTGCTCACTTTAAACTCCACAGCAGGTTCGTTATCAGCGGGATAGTAGGCGAAGTGGTTCTCCACCATATCCGTGCCCGATTGCGTATACTGGATGAATTGATTGCCCTTCTCAGCCGCAGCATACGCCGCACCCTTAGTAGATAATGCTTTTTGGAGTGCTTTCCACTGGTCATCCGTAAGCGAACTTACAGACAGGCGCTGTGTGGCAGCTTGTTTCTGTTGATCGAAAGTCAAAGAACCGTAGAAACGCAGTATCTCGCGATTTCTCACAGCTTCACCCGCTCCGGCTCCTACAAGGACAGGGTTAGTAGCTATGGCATTGTCCAGTTGCGCATCCCTGAGCTTTGCGATCTGCACAAGGTCACTTATGGGCAGGCCATTGTTCTGCTTGGCGCTGACAGCCCAGTAATCGAGCCACACCTGTGGAATTTCCCACGCGCGCTTGCTGAACCATTCTTTGTCCCTAAACTTCAAAATCCTGCCTGTCTTCTCACAAGTCGACCCGTATGCTGAACGGATTACCTCCAACTGTTTACCCAACGATTTTACGCCGCCTGTGATTGTCGCGGGCTTGCTGGGGAAGTAATCTGATATCACGTTCATGCCGGTCTTTGCGGCAAGCGACTTGAGGACGGTTGGCAGGGGCGCGATGGTATCAGTATTGAACAGGGCTATCTGCGTAGCTATTGCCGGGTCTGTGCTCGTGCTCGCGGGGTCTTTTGCCGCAGCGGAAGGAGCAGTGGAAGCCTCCGCAAGGTCTTTTTGAAGACGATTGGCGACTTCATCCTTGGACAGCCCCGTCTGCAGGTTCACAATAGCCCGGCCTAATGCCTTAGCCATCGAACTGGATGGATCGAAAATTGGGACGAACAGCGTATCCTGACCGTTGCTGATACTAATCCCACCAAGCATACTCCCGGAGGTCATCGCAGCGGTATCTTTAAGGGTGTGGCGGTTAATGATGATCTGAAGTTTATCGAACTTGCTAAGCAGTTCCGAATGATCCCCCTGCTCCCCGATGCGGCGCGAAAGAGATTCATAAGATTCAGCAATACTCTTTACCACTCCTTGCAACTCCGGTGAAAGAGTGGCAACGGAGAAACTTACCTCACTGCCATCGACAAATCCTTTCCTGGCATCAGGAAAAGACTTGAAAAACGCGACAACATCCTTACCAAGAGCATCGGTGGCAAGCACATAACGCCAGGGGTCGCTAGAAGCCAATTTAGCAGAATCAGCTTTGCTCAGAGCGACCACACTCGCCATGTCTGAGAGCACGCCTTCACGCTTCTCGCGGAACTGCTTGGTCTTCGCATCTTCCGCACTGGTGCGCAGGGATTGCTCCTCGGCATAGCTTGCATCATCCTGCCACAAACCGTAGGTACGCTTGTCACCATCGCCCATCACGCGCCACTCGAAATGCAACAAGGATGAAACCTCTCGCATCAGGTCACGCAGGGGCATCGCTTTTACATACAGGATAACCTTTCGGTCTCGCACCATCCAGTCGTTGGCATCGAGCCCGGCGGCCAGCGTGACACCAGTGGACTGGCTGATGCGCGCAAACACTTCAGAGATACGCTGTCCATCGGCTGAAAAATCGAGTTTCTGGTCCAGACGCGCGTCCTTAACAGTGGCAATTGATGTCTTGTCTGTATCGGCAAGCACAGGATGTGAGCTAAGCAGCAATACGGCCAGTAGTGCTGTGGGAAGTATACGGTAAAGATTCATAAACCTGACCCGTCCAGTGATAATCCGTTTTACGGATGATGAGCTGACATGTAATTCATACGCCACTAACGGCTCAACCGTTCCGGCTGGGTTACGACCAGATTCGCCCGCCGTTGCGCCTCGGCGGTAATGCTGCCGCGGCATACATAAGTGCAATTCCTATGACAACCCGCAGCACTCCACTGCCGCGCAATATCGTACGCTGCACTGACGGTGAACGGTCCAGCAAGAACTGCTCTATGAAATGATGCGAGAGGCCAGGCCTTACTACCATTAAAATGCCACCGGCCAGCGTCAGCGCTCCCAAGAACAATACAAACCACCGTAGCCTGACCAGATTCGCGATTGCGCCTATCAGCAGTAGTGCCCCAGCAACCAGGGCAGCGATACCCCAGTTCCGAATCATCGGAACAGAAACCAACGACGGCAAGTAGCGCATCCACATCGACGTAAAGAAAATCTGGGTTACGCCTAATGCAGTAATGAGCAAACCTATAATAAAGATCAAGGCTCTGATTAACATATAGGCCCCTCCTCAGAAAGGAACCCTACAGCGCCAAGGCTTCCCACACGGAGTCGTCGGCTAATCTTGCGGCTATGTTTATGCCAAAAAAGTCGCTCGCCGGCTGCAGGACCTCGGGGTTATTATCCCAGACCTGCTTCACAGCATCCCTTACGACCTTAACACCGGCACTCGACATTTTGCCCAATGGCCTGCGTCCCGGGCCCGACGGTAATCCAAGCCCTGACATAAGTGTCTTGATTGCGACAGGGTTCCTGTATTTATCCGAAACAGTAACTTTATCGCCGGAATGCAGCACACGCTCGTTGTTCACCTTTACAGTGACTATACCCAGAAGCGGGGCAAGGGCTTCGCTCATCTTTCCGGCGCCCTCGAGGTCGCCACTTGAAGCCAACTTCACCATCTTCTGCAAAGCCGCCGGCGCAACGTTTGATACAACTGATATTACGCCATTAGCCCGGATTCTAGTGTCAGACATCATCTTGAAAGTGAGGTCGTCATCTCCACTCATTATTGAGAAGCCATCACCGATGAGTGAGCGTGTCTTCGCCATTCGCTCTAGGTCACCCGTTGCTTCCTTGACAGTAGCAATATTCGGATACTGAGCTGCAAGCAGGGCAAGGTCCTCGCAAGCAAGCGCAGTGCCTGACCTGCCGGGGATTATGTAAGGTACAATTGAGGTATTAGGAAACTCTCGTGCAAGCACCGCATAATATTCATCACGCAGTTCGCGAGAGGAAGGACCATTATAATAGCAGTCCACAACCAGCACAGCCTCGGCTCCTGATGACACCGCGTGACCGGCACTCACAATAGCTTCGGAGGTAGAGTTACTTCCCGCGCCTGCCAACACGCCGCACTTGCCTTTGCACTGGGCCAATACGCGATCTACCACTTGAGTGTGCTCTTCCCAAGTCAACGTGGGAGACTCACCAGTGGTTCCGACGGGCACCACGCCCGTGATACCCTGAGATATCTGGAACTCAACGCATTTCTCCAGCCCCTCCCAGTTTACGCTGAAATCAGCATTCATAGGCGTGACAATAGCTGTCCAGGTGCCATCCAGTTTCATTCGATTCCTCCTAGCTCGGTAGGCAGCGAGCCCTGCATTCACATACAAACGCTGCCAGTATATTTTAGAAAGGAATTGCAAATTTGGCAATGGCAACGGGACGGTTATGCGTTGGCGCGTTGTGCGTTGTGCGTTAGTTGGTCTTGTTCACGTTGTGTAACACTTGAAAAGCCCGGCTGTCAGTTATATTATCTTGTTATGGAATATCGCAGATTTGGCAAAACGGGGCTTGATGTCTCGATTATTGGTTTCGGTGGAATCGTGGTTATGAGCGCGACGCAAGAAGACGCCAATCGCGCTGTGGCAATGGCGATAGATCGTGGAGTCAATTATTTTGACGTGGCACCGGGTTACGGTGACGCTGAGGAACGCTTAGGGCCCGCGCTTGATGGACTACGTGATGGCGTGGTCTTGGCATGCAAGACGGCTGAGCGCACCAGCGAGGCAGCGGAGGAGTCGCTCCACAGGTCTCTCAAGCGTTTGCGTACTGACCACTTTGATATTTTCCAATTCCACGGTGTGCCTGATTGCGCAACACTGGATGTGATCTTCGGCGCAGACGGTGCAATGAAGACCTTTATCAAAGCCAGAGAAGAAGGCTTGATCAGAAACATCGGTATCACGACCCATACTCCTGAAGTCGCGTTGGACGCGATGAACAGGTTCGACTTCGACAGCATTCTATTCCCGATAAACTTTTCCTATTGGTATAACAAAGGTGTTGGTCTTCAGGTGCTTGAGGAGGCAGCCCGGAAGGGTATGGGCAGGGCAGCGATGAAATCGATGGCGCTGCAACCGTGGCCGGAACACGAAGAGCACAAGTGGAACAAGTGCTGGTATATGCCCAACGACGACCCTGAGTTGGCCGCGCTGGCGCTGAGGTTTACGCTGTCCCAGGACATCAATGTGGCAATGCCTCCCGGGCATGTGGAATTGTTTGAGATGGCATTGGATGTAGCTGAGAAGTTCAAACCCATAGAGCAGGATGAGATAGAGCGGCTAAAGCAGGCCGCGGTGGGATTGGAGCCAATATTCTAGATCCATCCTAAGGTTGACATCAGATATCATTATAAATAGATCCAAGGTGTTATTGAGATATCCTAGATTTATGGAGAATGGCTAATATGTCTTCAGATATATTAAGAAATATAATTATAGTCTCTCTGCTAAGTGGCATACTAATCGGCGGTTGTTGGATAATTCTAGTATGGCTAAACTTATCACGGTTTGCTGATAACATGCGCACTTCGGCTGCTCTCAACCACGAAAACATTATATTAGGTCCTGACAAAGTATTGTATAATGAGGGAGGTTTTTGGAACTGGCACAACGGCTGCGGTGTTGCTATGTTTATTGGCCAGCAGATAATCTTCAAGAACGTTATCAATGAAAAAACAGTCGTGTTTCCTATAGATATGATTATATCTGTTTCAACTGACAACCGACCATTCATCTCATATATGAACGCCATTCCTCACTTTTTCCTCGATTTGAAGGGCGGAAAGAGGGTCTGCTTCCTCTCTAAAAAACGAGATGCCTGGGTCCAGGCAATAAACCAGCGCCTTACTCTTAACTTACCTTCGCCACCCCCTATCCCCTAATCCCCAATCCCACTCTGCGGATTCCCGTATTGCCTCACGAGAAAATGTTACCGTAATGCTTATCGTTGCCTCACGAGAGATGTCACTCAGTGAGTGCTTGATATAGCTCTCCTACGAGTGCGTTAATGTCACGCAGTAGCGCTGCCGGGTTGAGTTGGAGGTCGTCCGCGCGTGAATGTGATGGTGTTACGCGTGCAGTAGCGCATCAGATGAGCATTGATGAACTCACCACCATTATCTGAGTCGATACCAAGGATGGAAAAGGGAAAGCAAGGTGTTATCTCCTCTATCGCGACAACACACAAGCGACGTTTCGGTAACATTCTTATGTGAGGCAACGAATCGATTTCGATGACATCTCCCGTGAGGCAACGCGCAATATTGACACTATAGCCCTCGCGTTTTATAATGCTACTTTGTATGGTATTGGAGTACGGAAATGTTTGCATTGAATTTTTACCCTGAATTATACGCGGACGCCCTGATGCGGGGGCGCAAGAGCGCGACTATAAGGCTTGGTGACAAGTCTGATAAGTATAAGAGTGGCCAGATTGTGTGGATCACTGTTGGGCGCAGGTATCAGGTTCGGCAGAAGTTGTTTACGGCGGTCATTGACGATGTCATAGTGAAAAACGTTGGCAACCTCAGCATGATGGAAGTCGAGAAAGAAAATTTGGAATTTCGGAGTGCTGAGGACGTAATGACCCTGCTGACCCGCATATACGACCGTGTGGTGACCCCGCTGGAAACTGTGACAATCATCTCGTTTTCACCGGTAAGAGAAGCCAGCAAAGAGGAATTTGAAGAGATTTTCGAGCGATGGGTATAGATTAGGTATAAATGAAAGGGCCCATCGGCTGAGGGGAAGCCGGTGGGCCTTGTTTCATTTGCCTGACCATGCAGGCAATTACGGGAAGGAGAAAGGAAGTCGCAAGCGATTTACAATTACATTACGTATCCCTGGCGTATGTAGTTCCGATAATTTGTAGTAGCAGGGCTTTTTCTGTTGACAGCCATAAGTTTGAAATGATATACTTTTCGTGGATTCGCCGTAGGGTATAAATTGGGCGGATGAGCGGGTGCGCAAGGTGGCGCCTGCTTTTTTATCCGGTCAGTAATTGACAGCCCTAGCTGTTTTTGGTATACTTAGTTTCGCGCATGGGCGCGGAGCAAAGGGCGATCCTGGATAGTCTGGGCGAATAGCTCAGTTGGGAGAGCGCTTCCCTTACAAGGAAGATGTCGGGGGTTCGAGCCCCTCTTCGCCCACCAGTAAATGTGGGGGTGTAGCTCAGTTGGTTAGAGCGCCTGCCTGTCACGTAGGAGGTCGCGAGTTCGAGTCTCGTCATCCCCGCCACATTGGTCGGAGGTCCTAAACCACATTATTCACAAAACGCGGATACGGCAAGTAATAATGACGTAGCCGCAATGCAATCAGGAATAATGTGGGCTTTGAGCCTCCGACTTCGACATGAATCGAACGACGTGCCGAGGTAGCTCAGTTGGTAGAGCAGCGGACTGAAAATCCGCGTGTCGTCAGTTCAACTCTGACTCTCGGCACCACCCATTTTAGGCCGACGTAGCTCAGAGGTAGAGCAGGGCTTTCGTAAAGCTCAGGCCGTGGGTTCGAATCCCTCCGTCGGCTCCATTTTCCCCGTATCAGCAAGTCAATCTAGAGGCACATGGTGAACTGCTCGAACAACAAACTTAAGAGCATTACCAAAGCAGTCGTTCCTGCGGCTGGCAAAGGCACCAGGCTGATGCCGCTCACAAAAGCCGTCCCCAAAGAATTAATGCCCCTCGGAAAAAAGCCTGTCCTCGAGCACATTATCGATGAGATTGCCGAAGCTGGAATTACGGAAGTGTTGTTCGTGATCTCAGAAGAAAAGACAGCCATCCGCACCCACTTTGGAGAGTCCCTGAACGGTATTAAATTCGACTATGTCTTTCAGGACGAGCAGAAAGGTCTTGCTGACGCCATCTACTGCGCCAGGGAATGGGTTGGCGACGAACCTTTTACAGTAGTGCTCGGTGACTCCACAATAGAGACCAACCAGGTTGTGTCGCCATATACTCGGCTGATTGATGCTTACAGAGATACGGATGCGGCGTGTGTCATTGCTGTGGAAGAGGCCCCACTCGAAGAAGTCTCACGATATGGCATAGTGAAACCAATGAACGGCGTGGCGCCGCTGTTTCAAATTGATGGCTTGGTAGAGAAACCAACCCCAGAGGCAGCACCAAGCCGGTATGCCATAGCCGGCAGATATGCGTTTGACCCCAGTATCTTCCGCTACATTGAACAGACACCCACAGGAGCCAAGGGAGAGTATCAGATTACTGACTCCATTGGCTTGATGCTTAACTCCGGCAACCCGATATGGTGCGTTGCTCTGGGTGACGGAGAAACCCGGCGCGACATAGGCACATTTGAAGCGTATTTCGAGGCATTCACTCACGAAATGCGCAAGCACAACAGTTGATTCCCCCACCCCTGTACTCGCTCCTTGCACTCCGCTTCCTTAAGCCACCGTCTTCAATATCGTCGTACAAGTAAGGCCAACTCGTGATTCGTTACCCATGGTAGACGTCAGATACAAGAAGAATGACCCGAGCACGTCAACACCCTTGCATTGTTATCCGCTGAGTTTTATTTTGATATCGATAGTTAATAGTCAATTTCGTGCAGGATTTCACGAGAGTGCGGGAGAAGTATTATGAAGTCGTAGCGTTCAAGCTTATAGACACCGTCTCGGTGGGATCGCCCGTTCCTGGCAGTTGACGGGCGCTGCGGCCGATAGTGAGCGCTGGCATGACGCGCAGTTACCCCCGCATTGTTTGAGGACAAATAAGATACCACAGTGCATTGGCACGTACATGGTTTGTCTTTCTTATATCTGTCTCTGGTGAACAAAAGCGGGAACTGGTGATTGCAAGTTTGGAGCAAGATTACATGATCGAGTGGAACACGAGGGCGGCAACTAAACCCTCGCCGCTGGTGCTTACCGCAGATAGTTCTGCCAACCCTGCACAACTGGAACGGGCTGTGAAGTCTAGTCCGAGGCCGTTCGTGCTCGTGAATGAGAGAGAACTAAGCGTTCTGCGCCGCGGGCTAACCAAGGATGGATGGAAGCGGGCCTTATATCTTCAACCCGCTAATATGAAACACGGCTTGTATGTCAGCGCCGGTATACTTTCTGTTGCTAACCAGTGGCTTGAAAGGGAGATTGTAATCCCAGAACGCGGCGGTGACGCCGGAATGTTCGTGTGCGAGTGCGGAGCCCCTCTGTGCCCACCTGATGATCTTCAAATATCTGCATCTTATACCTGCTCGGTGTGCTCAAGGACTGTTTCCGGCGAAGTTTACGATGGCGCTGTTCGGCATATGCAGCACATGCGGCTAGCCGGTGCGGCTCTGACGCTGGCTTTGACCTATGGTATAGAAAAAGAGCGTGCATATGCGGATAAAGCTGCAGAGATATTAGTTGCGTATGCTCGATTGTATTCTGAATCGAGTAATGATCCCCTCTCCACATTAATACTTCACAACTCGCAAGCCGAAGCTGAATGGGCGATTGCCTTGGCTCAGGCTTATGACCTCGTGTATTATGCCCGAAGCCTGACTGAAGAAGAACGAGCGAGCGTGGAGCAGCAGTTACTCAAGCCGATTGGGATATCTTTAGCCCAACTTGATGCTGATGGCATACCTGCGGCATGGCATTTAGCTGCAGCAGGCGTGATTGGGCTGACGCTAAAGGACGCACAACTGATCCATAAGGCACTCGCGCTGTTTCGCGAATGGATCAGCAATCATATCAGCCCTGCTGGCCTGTGGGCAGAATCAGCAAATGGGTCTCACTTCAAAGCAATTGAAGCTCTTATCCATTTTGCCGAGGGGTTGTACCGCTGCGGAATCGATGTATACTCGCCGGAGCATCCAACAGGCAAATCGTTGAAATGCATGTTCGTTTCACCGCTGCATTATATGTATCCATCGTTCCGGTTGCCGATTATTGATGATGGCTGTTTCGATTCATTCCTGCCACTGGATTTATACGAGGTCGCATACAGACGCTGGAACGAGATGCTGTTTGCCTGGGTCCTGAAAAAGGGCTACAAATATAGAGAATCACCTGCTAATGAAGACCATATGGAGCACTCAGTTAGGTTCATGCGGGCTGGTTTCTATGCATTTCTGTTTGGCAGAGACCTGCCAGGCAGAATTGCGACACCAATGTTCAAGAGCAGGAACTTCAGTGATATCGGGGTGTGCTGCCTGAAGAGCCTCGGAGGCGCGGCGGTAACCATAGACTATGGCTCCTGCCACACAAGCAACCATCTGGGCAAACTCGGGTTCACACTGTATGCTAACGACGAAGTGATGGTGCCCGACTATGGAGCACCTGAGCAAGGGCAGAAATTATCCGATTGGTGCAGAAGCACGGCGTGCCATAATACAGTACTGGTGGATGGAAACTCACAGGAGCCCACAGAGAACTGTGCATTGGTTGGACATTGCGGGAATTCGTTCCTGCAGGCTGTGGAGTGCGCTGCGGTTGATTGTTATCCTGGAGTGACTCATACACGTACAATTATATTACTTGGTGACGCTTGTATCGTAAGGGATCAATTATCCAGCGAGCAGGATCATGATTATGACTGGCTGATGCGATGCGAAGGGAAACCGGAGATAATCGGCAAGTATAGTCAGGCAGATGCAGTCATGCCGGATTTACATTCTGTAAAAACGGAGATGGCGCTGAGGCTAGACGAATCGTGCAGAATCGACTGGAAGTCCGGCAATGGGGTGCTATCATTTACTATGTGGCATTGTGATGGCGGAGGCGCAGTGTCAATTGGAGAATGCTTTGCCGAAACAATGAACCGCACAGTGCCGCTGGTCCGATGTCATCAACGTGGCAAGCAGGCAAGTTTCCTCGCGGTGCTGGCACCAGCACGAGATGAGAAAAAGATTGATGTCTCCCTGCAAGGCAGCATGTTGAGATGCTGTGTCGAAGAAATAGAAGATTATGTATACCTGCAAGACGCAGGTGATAACTCAAACCAGCGTTTACAGAGTGATGCGAAATTAGCCGCAGTGCGATTGATCAATGGCGAGCCGGTAACGATAACTCTATGCCACGGGTCGTGGGTAATGTGGGATGGTAACCTGCTCATTGATTCTCCAGACGCAGTAGAATGCATAGAAATGTCATTCGAAGAGCGAGGACCTAACATCAAGTATCGAGGTCCAGTCGGCAGCATTAAGCTAAAGACCAACGCGCGGGCAGTGCGCATCAATGGCGTACGCACAGCGGCGGCGAACTCGAATGGATGGGCTTCACTCCGAATTACGCCGCCGATAATGCTGGCTAGTACTGCCTCAATAATGGTTGAGTAAGATCACACTGTCACAGCTTCACTTGCCCCGGTGGATGCAGCATTATCCAATATGTCATGCTTCACCACCGGGCGCTTCCATATTCCGGAGAAATAACAGATCAGACCAGCAATCATAGCTATAGCAGAGCTTATAAGTATTGCATACCATATCCCCTCAACCCTATGCATCCGATGCGACAGATAAGCCGCCAACGGAACACGAGCAACCCACAGCGAGATAAGCGAAATAAGCGTTGAAATGAGGGTGTGACCGGCACCATTGATGACTCCATTCGCCACAAACAAAACCGAGAAAAATATATAAGTAATCGCAGCGATGCGGAGATAATTCACCCCGATATTCATAACATTAGAATCATCAACAAACATGTGCAGCAGGAACCTTGGCGTAAAAAACGAGATCGCAGAGACAAATAGCGTAATTCCTACACACAGCAGCACGGCCCACCCGAAGACATCCTTCACGCGCTCTATTTTCTTTGCCCCGATATTTTGCCCAACAACGGTTGCAACTGCAGCGTTAAAAGTCATCGCGGGAAGGAATGCGACCTGATCGATGCGCATACCAGCACCAAACGCCGCGATCGCATTCTCTCCAAAAGCATTCACAAACCCTATGACAACCAACATTCCAATAGATACCAAGGATTGCTGAACAACCGAAGGCAACCCTATCTTTGTTATCAGCCAGAACATGGGCCAATCCACGCGAAGGTGCAGCCAATCCGGCGCTACTATGTGATCTCTCTTATACAAGTAGATGAATAAAGCTACCAGTCCAATACCCTGCATCACTACGCTTGCCACAGCGGTTCCGTTTAACCCCATTTTCGGGAAGCCCAACCAACCGAACATCAGAATCGGATCAAAAATCGCAGTCAGAAGCAGCGCCCCGGTCTGGAAATACAGGGGCGTCTTGGAATCGCCGATCCCGCGCAGCATCGAAACCACGAGAAACGTGCCGTAACTAAATGGAATCATGCACAAGAATATGCGCATATAGTCGACGGCAAGAACATACACATCCGGTGGAGTCTGCATTTTATGCATAATCCATGGAGTGGTAAACTCGCCGAGAATAAACAATACAGAACTTAGCCCCAACAGTAAAACAGTGGATGTCTGTACGACATTCTTGAGCCGTTCCCAGTTACGTGCTCCGGCGAACTGTGACACAAGGATGCTGGTTCCCTGAGTAATGCCGATTGCAATCGCCAGCAGCATGAATATGATCGGAAACCCGACCGTAACAGCGGCAAGATCAGCCTTGCCCAGTCCCTTACCCACCCATACAGCGTTGACGATGCTATAGGCGGTCTGAATAATGTTGCCGGCAAGCATTGGTATTGAAAAGATAATCAGGTGTCTAGGTATACTTCCACGGGTCATGTCCCGGCCATGCTTGGCGGCTGATGAATTGGATGATTGCTCCACTTATATCTCCATATCTCTTGCAAATTTCATATCTATTCTACGCCTAATAGGTGATGGTTGTCAGCCAGTTTATGGTTGATATGCAAATAGCCGGGGCAAATGCCCCGGCTATTTGGTTCAGTGTATACGAACTCTACAATCAGCGCACGAAAAGCATCTGAGCATAAGTCGGCAGCGGCCAGATGGACGCATCGACCATTGTCTCGAGTTGGTCTACAACCGCGCGTAGGGTGCTCATTGCGGGGATGACCAGATCGCGGTAGGCAATGGCCTGCTTCTTCACGCCATCAACATCAGAAGCCTTCTCAACAGCCTCTTCCAGGCTCACTATACCGACCTGGAGTTCATCGATCAATGCTGCCACATCACTGAGCTGCTTGGCTTGAGCCTTGGATGTAACACCGGCGGCCTTGGTCGCGTTCAGAGCATTAGCTACCATACCTGAATATTCAATCGCTGCGGGCATGATCTGCCTCTTGGCAATATGCACAGCGGTAAGGCCCTCGATGTTGATCTCCTTAACATATCTCTCAAGGAGAATCTCATAACGGGCATGCAGTTCGCCATTGGTGAGAACACCGTGAGTCTCGAACAGCCTGGCTACTTCAGGGTCGATCATCGCTTCAAGGCTGTCTACGGAGTTGCGAATGTTTGGAAGACCGCGCTTCTCGGCTTCTTTTTCCCATTCCTTGGTGTAGTTGTCGCCATTAAAGATGATCTTCTTGTGCTCATTGGCAAATCTCTGAAGAATTTCCTGAGCCTTGACGCTTACATCGGAAGCCTTCTCCAACTCATCAGCGATCTCGCAGAGAACATCGGCGATGATCGTGTTCAATACAAAGTTCGGGCCGGCGGTTGACTGTGAGGAGCCAGCCATTCTGAACTCGAACTTGTTGCCTGTGAACGCAAACGGCGAAGTGCGGTTGCGGTCGGTGCAGTCCTTATGGAGTTTGGGCAGGGTGCTTACACCCAGCTTCAACTCGCCACCGGCCTTGGAACTGGTGGCTCCACCAACTTCGAGCTGCTTGAAGATGTCAGTGAGCTGGTCGCCAAGGAAAATCGATACGATCGCAGGCGGAGCTTCATTCGCGCCGAGACGATGGTCGTTACCCGAGGTGGCGACGCTTGCGCGCAGCATTTTGGCATTCTTATCAACCGCGCGGATAACAGCCATCAGGAAGATCAGGAACTGCTCGTTGTCGTGCGGTGAGCTACCTGGCTCAAGCAGGTTGATACCGTCATCAGTAACAGCACTCCAGTTGTTATGCTTGCCACTTCCATTCACACCGGCGAACGGCTTCTCGTGAAGCAAGCAGACAAAACCGTGGCGGATAGCCACCTTCTGCATAGTCTCCATGGTAAGCTGGTTGTGATCGGTGGCGACATTTACAGTCGCGAAAATCGGGGCCAACTCATACTGAGCCGGGGCGACTTCATTATGCTGCGTCTTGGCAGCTACACCCAGCATCCACAGTTCCTGGTTCAATTCGCGCATATACGAACCGATGCGCTCATGGATAGCGCCGAAGTAGTGGTCTTCCATCTCCTGGCCCTTGGGCGAAGGCGCTCCAAACAGAGTGCGGCCGGTGAGGGTCAGGTCCAGGCGGTCCTTGGCGAACTCGGCATCTACAAGGAAGTATTCCTGTTCCGGGCCGAGTGTCGCAGCCACGCGATGGGAAGTTGTGTTGCCAAGGGCGCGCAGCACACGCATAGACTGCTTGTTGAGGGCATCCATAGAGCGCAGCAGAGGGGTTTTCTTATCGAGTGCCTCGCTGGTATATGAACAGAACGCGCTCGGGATGTAAAGGGATATATTTGCGCCGTTCTCTTTTACAAAGACCGGAGAAGTGCAATCCCATGCTGTATAGCCGCGAGCCTCGAAAGTGGCCCTAAGCCCGCCTGACGGGAATGAAGAGGCATCAGGTTCGCCCTTAACCAGCTCTTTGCCGCTGAATTCAAGAATGGTGCGTCCATCAACCGTTGGGGAAATAAAAGCATCATGCTTCTCGGCGGTAACTCCAGTCATCGGTTGGAACCAGTGACAAAAGTGCGTTGCACCCTTTTCGATGGCCCAATCCTTCATTACACTGGCCACTACATTGGCAATGCAGGGATCAAGGGGCGCGCCCTCGTCGATCGTGCGCTTCAGAGACTTGTATACATCCTTTGGCAGTCGCTCGTGCATGATCGCTTCGTTAAAGACATTGGAGCCGTATACATTGCTGACCGACTCGCTTTCGATTCCATTACTCATTTGCTGCTGTTCCTCTCTCGCTACTGTGTTAGCCCGCATTATCATTAATAGCACGGGTTAGAGTCCAGGCTCACATAGCCAGTATGAGATGCGCCCTTGCATATCCATGCTACAATTTATAGCACCGGACCGGTAAACTTTGCAACTATTATCTCTAGAAATTGTTTCCTGAATGTTTCGTAAGGTTTAAGGCTTTGTATCCCCCAGAGCCGCAGAAGAATTGCCGAACTATTCGGTGCCTTGTGTCGTCATACTACTGGCAAGGAGAATAACGCCGGATTATCTCCGGTTTGCATATTTTGGATGTGTTGAAATACACTTATTTGTTGTGGATAATCATAGCGCTGCTCTCAATTAGTAGCAGTGCGGGTTTTGGTGCGCCTGAGGAGTATTTGGAGCGCGTGTCAGGTGCGTTGGACGCACTTCAGACCGGTGGGTCACAGGAAGCTGTAATTGGTCTAAAGAAGGCCCTGGGAGTCAACGCGAACGATCCGCTGGCGCACGTGGCGATGGGATTCGCACTGATGTGCGGAAATCGCCTCGACGACGCAGCAGCCGAGTTCGGAATCGCGCAGGGAATGGATAAAAAGTGCGCTCAGGCCATATACGGTAAAGGGCTGGTATATCTGAGCAAACGGCAGTTCAGCAAAGCGGCGGCATGCTTTGCCGACGCTCAGACCAAGAATTCTGAGATCAACGCTTCTGGCGCAATTGCTTATGTAAAATCGATAGTATCGGGCTCTTACAGCAACACTCCTGATACCGAGGACCAGGCGGCACAAGCGATGAATGCGATATGGCTGATGAGCCAGGGGCGGCATTCCGATGCGCTGGCAGTTTGGAGCGATCTACAGTCTAAGGTAACAGGAAGCCCGTTTGGCGAGCGACTCGGGTGTTCGATGACATTTCTGCGCAGTGGGCCCGTTGCGACGCCGAACTGGCCGATCAAACCGGCTGAGTTGCATCAGGCGTCGGCGCCGGTGGGGGTGAGCAACCTGCCGACAGTCTCCGGTATTATCTCGCTGAGGGCTGACTTGAGAAAAGCTCGCAGCGTGATTATGGTTTCGTTCTTTGTGGATGACAGGCTGGTGGGGATTACGAACAACCCACCCTTTACGTATTCGTGGGATACCACTGATGTGGCAAACGGCACGCATACAGTGAAAATCCAGGGGATGGATGATGTAGGCTCAATCGTGAGCGAAAAGACAATGGGCGTTGCTGTAAAGAACATCGTGGCATCGCCCGAGCCGAAGAATATCGATCCGGCAGAATCGGCAAAACTTTGGGACAGGTTATGGGGTATGATGGTGCTCAAGCCATCCCGGGCTGCAATTAACTACAACCTGGCCCAGTGTGCAATGAAAATCCGCAAAGAAGACATCTCGCTGGCTGCACTGGAACGCGCAATAGCCGCTGATCCAGAGTATCTTGACTCTGTGGACCAGCTTTCGCGCCTAAAAGCATCGTCGGGCACAGAGGCGAAGCTGTTTGAAGTGCAAACGAGCAAAAAACTGATAGCGCTGTCGTTTGATGATGGACCAAAGAAAGATACCGCCAAGCTATTGGACGTGCTCAAGGCGAAAGGCGTCAAGGCGACGTTCTTTGTGGTGGGTAAGCAGGTGGCGGCTTTCCCAGACGTGCTGAAGCGAATGTCAGCCGAGGGGCATGATATTCAGAATCATACATATAATCATCGTGCTTTGGAGTATCTGTCAACCGAGGAAATCCAACGGGAAGTGGCTGCGTGTGCGGTGATGGTGCGCTCGATTACCGGGCATGGAACGAGCTTCCTGCGGCCCCCAGGGGCACATGCGGGTAAGAAGCTGCCGGCAGTTATGAAGCAGTTTGGAATGCAGGCGGTCTATTGGAGCACAAATTGTGCCGGTGAAGAAGGCACTAATCGACAAAAAATGCAGAATTATGTGGTCGCAACTGCAAGACCCGGCGGCATAATACTTATGCATAACTTTGAAGGGGTCACCTTTCAAGCATTGCCGGGGATTATTGATGCACTTAGAAAAAGGGGCTATGAGTTTGTTACTATAGCCGATATGGTGCGCATTGCTAAATAAAGTGGCTTCGTCTGCAGTGTTCACGATTAAATAAAATACACAGATCAAAAATCGGGCCAGCCACGAAGGAGATTGTTGATGCGGAGTATAAGAGCATATAGAGTGCGTGTTGTTTCAAAAGCAAATGAATCAAAGATAACACAGCTTTTCTCTAGGGAGTTAGGTTCAATGTACTTGCTTCGAAAGGCGTCTGCCGGTGTTGCGGCAGCCGTATTTGTATTGATGGTAGCTTCAGGCACATCTTTTGCCGCAAAGAAAGCTAGTTATGGCAAACTTTATGTGCCGGCAAAGATAGTGAAGGGCTCTGCAATAGCATCGGGACGCTCGTTCCACAGCAGCAATCTGCCCGAATCCACGCTTGCCGGTATCAAGCTGGGTCGACCGGCTAAGGAAGTCCTGTCTAAATGGGGCAACCCGAGCAGGATTACCGTAGGAACTAGTTCAGTTGAGGCCCAGGGGGCTGATACTCAAACACCCGCAGCACCAATGCCGGGTCTTGCTAGTGCGGCTAATCTGCTTGGAATGGCGCCGTCTTCACTTGGTGGAGGCCTGCCTGGCCTGCCGGGGATGTCTGCTCCCGGAATACCTGGTATGCCAGGGATGCCTGGAATGCCGGGGATGCCCTCAGCGCCCACACAGCAGTCCAGTGGCAGCACAAGTGCCGCGCTTGGCGAAGAAGAAGTGACGTGGACATATGACCTCCCAAGCGGAATTACGCTGGAGTTTATTGTTACCGACGGTCTCGTTACACAGATAACCACCGGCGGTCGCGGACCTTGGGGTCTTTCCAAGACCAGGACCGGCCTGCAGTTGGGTGATACCTATAAGCTGGTGCTTTGGGTATGCGGTTATCCCGAATCTCAGACATATGTCGGGCGGTTCCTGAGGGTGAGCTACGTCAATAAAAATCGGGCGCTGTTCACGTTCCTCAATAATAAACTTGTTGGTGTAACCGTCGCGATGGTTCCCACAGAAATTACACAAAAGTAGCTTTCTTACTGCGGCTATCCTTAGGTGGCTGTATATTAATCAACACCGGCAGGTGATGAAGTTGAACTCCTTCCGTTACCCCGTGGAGGAAATCCGCGAACGGTGCGACCTGGTGGAGATCATCTCTGCCCACGTCGCACTACGGAAAACCGGCAGGACATTCAAAGGGCTGTGCCCTTTTCACAATGAGAAGACGCCCTCCTTTCACGTGGACCCGGAACGCCAGTTGTGGAAATGCTTCGGGTGTGGCGAAGGAGGAGACGTCTTTTCTTTTGTTCAGAAGATAGATAGCCTGACGTTTTCCGAAGCCGCGGAACTGCTCGCACGCAAAGTTGGGATCGAAATTGAGCACTCTGAAAAAATTGCAAAAGAACTCAGTGAGAGAGATTGCATAATCAGGGCGAACAACATCGCGTGCTCGTTCTTTAGGTCCATGTTAGCGCGGTCTTCAAAGGTAAAACAGTATCTGGCGAAGCGTGGGCTCACAGACACAACAGTAGACAAGTATCGCCTTGGATATGCTCCCTCTGAATGGGATGCGCTTACCAATCATCTCAGGCAGCAGCGAGTAAGCCCTGCAGACGCAGTGAAGGCGGGGCTGATCGTGCCAAGAGAGAACTCGCAGGGGTTCTACGACCGTTTTCGCGACCGGCTGATCTTCCCGATTTTGGATACATCAGAGAGGATAATTGCCTTCGGTGGGCGAATAATCGGTGAAGGTGAACCGAAATACCTGAACTCACCGGAAACCGCGCTGTTCATTAAGAACAAGACCCTATATGGGTTGAACTTTGCACGGCGAGAGGCGGTTTCTCAGGATCGGCTGCTTGTTGTCGAGGGCTACATGGATGCCATTGCCGCACAAGAGGCGGGGTTTGCCAATACAGTGGCTACGATGGGAACGGCCCTCACCGAGGAACACGTAAATCTAATAGCACGATTCACAAAGAATGTGGTGCTGTCGTTTGATGCGGACTCGGCCGGAATGGCCGCCGCCCTAAGAAGTTCGCCGATTTTTGAACGCGCGGGGTTTATTACACGTATTCTAAGTATGCCCAAAGGCGAAGACCCGGATAGTATGCTGCGGGGCGGAGACACTTCGCGGTTTGCGTCGCTGATAGAAGGGGCGCAGCCGATACCCGATTATCGCGTGGGTTTGGCGCTGGCAAAATATGACTTAAATAATGATGAAGGAAAAGTCAGCGCCTTAAACGAAGTTATCGGCATTCTTGCTGAAGTTGAAAGTGCAGTGGAACGCGAGAGGCTGATCAGGTATTTGGCAAAATATCATCCAAACTTCAGCACAGGCACGACTCTTGCAGAAGATCATTTACGTGGTGAAATAAACCGGATCAGGATTCGAGCATCCAGAAACGCTTCGCCATCGGCAATTGGGCAACAGCGAGGCGGGTCACCGCAGACGTCGCAAAAACCTCGCGTAAAAATTAGTTTGGTGGAGCGTTCGGAGCGACTCCTTTTGGGTATAATTATTCTTCGAAACCTTGATGCGGGCAAGGTATTTGATGCCCTTCCGCCGAAGGAGTTTAGTGGTGAATCTACGCGCCTGCTCGCGGAAGCAGTGAGTAGAGTATACTCCGAGACGGGAAAAATAGATCAGGAGGCATTGCGATCTGAGGTCGCAAACACTCCTGCAGACAGGCTTCTTACAGGCCTGCTGGTAGGAATAGATGAATCAGCGTTCAACTATCCAGTTGACGAACTGATAGAAGTTATATTAGACCATAGAAAGAATGAACAGCGCCAAAGAGCGCGCGCACTCGCTCAAAAGATCCAGGAAGGATCCATAAAGCGAGGGGACCCGGAGTATGAAGAATGGGCCCGGCTGGTCCGGGAGACTTCTGGTCCATGGCGCCGCTAAAAGGCTGATATATTGAGTTAAACTGACGTTATGAGCATACATCTAGTAATTGAGTGCTTGATCGAGCTCCGCCAGTTGAAGGGAGATGACTGAAGTGGCTGTTGAGTTAAAAGGCAGCGATAGGCTGCAGAAGCTAATTGAAGAAGGGAAACGCAGTGGCGTTCTGACTTATGATCAGATCAACGACACCCTCAGCCATGAAGATCTCAACGCGGAGCAGGTTGATGATATATTGCAAACCTTCGCGGATGAAGGGATTCGAGTAGTTGAAAAAGTAAAAGAGCCCGCTGGTTTTGACGAGCTTGAAGAAGAGGACCATGGCACTAAAGAGGCTGAGCATGCAGAGGTAGACCTTGCCGAAATGGAAGGAATGCCGCTGGATGACTCGGTTAGAATGTGGCTGCGGGAGATTGGTAAAACACCGCTGCTAACCATGGATGAAGAGATTCATCTCGCAAAAAGAATTGAGGCGGGTGACGAGGAAGCCAAGGCTGTGCTGACCGAAGCCAACTTGAGGTTGGTGGTAAGCATCGCCAAAAGATATTCCGGGCGCGGAATGAGCTTCCCGGACCTCATCCAGGAAGGCAACATCGGCCTTATCCGTGCGGTTGAGAAGTTCGATTATCGCAAAGGTTATAAGTTTAGCACGTATGCCACGTGGTGGATCAGGCAAGCGATCACGCGCGCTATTGCCGACCAGGGCCGGACAATCCGAATACCGGTGCACATGGTCGAAACAATAAACAGATACATTAAGACATCCAGCCAATTGCTGCAGGATCTCGGGAGAGAACCTTCGCTGGATGAGATCGCGCGTGAGATGGGCGTTCCGCCGGACAGGGTGAGTGAGATCATCCGAATTGCACCGGAGCCGCTGTCCCTCGAGACCCCTATCGGCGAAGAGGAAGACAGCCACCTGGCGGACTTCATCGAAGATCAGGAAGCTATATCTCCTGCGGAGGCAGCGAGCAACCTGATTCTGCGTGAGAAGATCGAGGAGTCGCTTAACAAGCTGACACCACGCGAGCGTGACGTGCTGAAGATGCGGTTTGGCCTGGACGACGGTTACTCCCGCACCCTTGAAGAGGTCGGAAGACACTTCAAAGTGACAAGGGAGAGAATCCGCCAGATAGAGGCCAAGGCGCTGAAGAAGCTGCGACACCCGAGCAGAAGCAAAAAGCTCAGAGATTATCTTGAGTAAGCTTTGAGTTCTTATATAGAAAAACTAACGGCCCACCAATTGGTGGGCCGTTTTTATTTGCGCGTAGTTTATAGTTACTTCCCCTGCTCTTAAGGAGCTGGAGTTTGGGGTGCAGGTGCAACTATGGGTCCAGGTATTGCCTCAATCGTGGGGGCAGGTGCCGCAGGTGCGGGGTTGGTGTTGCCGCTTTCTAACTGCTTTACCTTTATCTTAATCTCCTGATTGGCAGGATCAATTGCGATGTAGTCTCTATATGCCTTGATCGCGTCTGAAGTCCTGCCCAATTTTTCGTAAAGCTGGGCAAGCTCCAGGGTGAATTTGGTATCGCCATAGACCGATCCTTTTACAGCTTCATAGCAAGCCACCGCTTCCGTATCCTTACCCATCGACTTGTAGAGAGCGCCGAGCTCCCGATTCGACCTTACGTCATTCGGGTTCTTTGCAATGATCGCCTTGTATTCGTCCACAGCTTTGTCATTGAGACCACTGTCAGCGTAGGCAGAGGCAAGGACGCCGTGCAGATTGAAGTTGTCGGCGTGCTTCTGAGCGAGGGCGGCAAGTGTCTTCGTTGCTTCGTCAGACTTACCGGCAGCTTTGAACTGGTCGTAGTAAAAACGATACGGCGCATCGGGCTTGCCGGTTTCGACGAGAGTGCCGAGGTAAGCTTGGAACTCATCAGTCTTCTTCTGAGCATCGTAAAGTTTCTTCAGAGCCTGCAGAGAACCACCGAAGTTAGGTTTGGTGGTGACGGCATTTTTATAGGATGCAATAGCCTCATCAGGCTTGTTTAACTTCTCAAGCATTGCACCAGCGTGCTCGAATCCCCACGCCTTGGGATCAGGCTGCTCGTTCTTCGATATCTCCGTATACTGCTCGAGAGCGCCAGCGTAATCTTCTTTCTTCTCAAGGTATCTCCCCAGCGTAGCGCGGAAACTCAGTTCTTTGGGCTGAAATTGGACAATCTTCCTGGATTCTTCTATAGCCAGATCCAACTTCCCAGCCTGGTCATACACTGCAGGAACGCGGGAGAGATAGTCAAGGTTCTTGGGATCGATCTCCTGAAGTTTGCGATATATCTCGATCTCGCCGTCATAGTTCTTCTGCTCATCGTATACGCCTGCAAGCGCGTTCAGAGCCTGCACCGATTTCGGCGAGAACTCCAGTATCTTTTTATACTGCTCAGCAGTCTTGTCTATATTATTATTCGTCCGGTAGATACCGGCCAGATTTATGTAGACTTGCTCGTTTTTAGGTTCAGCTTTAATAGCCTTTTCGAGCATCGCGATAGCATCATCATTCTTAGACTGCCTTCGCAGGCAATTCGCAGTCTTCATCATAACATCTGCGGAGTCGGGCTTAAGCTCCAGGGCTTTGTTATACTGCGCAGTGGCTTTGTCAAATGCTTGGGATTGCTCCAACGCAGATGCATAGTCCAGAACAATGTCCACATCCTTTGGAGCCTTTTTTATAGCCTTTTCATACTGAGCGTATCCATCAGCACTCTTGCCCTGGTAACAATAAACTGCAGCTAATTTACGGTTCGGAAGCGGATCAGTGGGATAATACTGCTCCCACTTCTTATACATCGTCACTGCTTCGTTTGCCTTACGATTGTTCTCCTGCACGAAACCGTAAACTTCCATTGCAGGCTTGCTCTTTGGGTCGCCTTTCAGGGCGGCGTTTGCACTGGCAAGAGCTTCTTTCTGCTTGTTTAAGCGAACTTGAGTCAACGCCAGCCGAACATTGATCGCAGCATCCTTGGGATTGGACTTGCGAGCCGCAAGGAATCGCTGCTCAGCTTCTTTTAGCTTGTTCTTTTGGTAATAAATAGCTCCAAGCTGAAGGTTCGCATTATAATCGTTCGGCGATAGCTTGATTACTTTTGTCAGTACTCCAGCGAGTTTATCTTCCTTGTTGGTCTTGGAATAGATGCGAGAAAGATTCATCAGCGCTGGAAGAGCGGCGTCTTTGGAGTTGGCTGCAGACTCATAGAACCCAATCGCACGGTCCTTATCGCCAATCTGCTCAGCAGCATAAGCAGCCATCATAGCCGGTTGGCCAATGCCGGGAGTCAGCTTTGAAAGGCGCTCCATAGTCTCGATCACATCGCCCCACTTTTTCATCTGCACATAGCAGAGGCCGAGATTGTAGAGAGCCTCAGGGTTATTAGGGCTCATATGCAAAGTGGTCTTAAAACTGTCCACCGCAGCGTCATAATTCTTCAATCTGAGATTAACTACCCCAAACAGGAAACGCACGCTGGAATCCTTCGGCTTCTTACCCAGGAGTTTTCTGGCATAAGTAAGTGCCTCTCGATTCTTGTTCCTACTAACAAGCACTCGGGTCAGCTGATCGAGCGCAAAATCGTTCTTCGGATCAAGCCCGAGAGCTTTCCTGAATGCAGATTCGGCATTGCTGAACTGATTCATGCGCATGTAGATGATGCCCATATTGTTCAGCGGAATAGGTGAATTGGGGACAATCTTCTGCAGAGCCCGATATTCATCAAGTGCCTTGTTAAACTTTCCAGCTTTCTGATAATCCATAGCAGCCTGGAAATGTTTTTGGGCAGCTTGAGGCGGCTGCGCAGCAAATGCTATCGAACCGAGCAAAAAAGAAGCAACCAATGCAATGAGAATTAATACACGAGTACGTCTGTACACAGCGACACTCCTGTTGAAACTGATCATTTAAGCGAGATAGCGCGTTCTCTGTTTCGGGAACAAGTTCCCGAAACGCCTTATTAGAATTCTAGTGACCCATGCTCAGCAAGTCAACAGTATATGAAGCGTTTCGTAAACTTATTCCGAAAACAGGGGACGCACTGCCGTGCTCAGAGGAGGAAATACATTATAACCAAAATCTAATTGCGGCTCATTTGTGACGGCGAGGCCACCACCCGGTCAGCATTTTTAGCACGCTTGGTCAACCTGACTGTAAGCCCGGTCTTGTGCTTGACAAACTGCACACTATCAGCCAGCTTCTTCATAAGCCCCACACCAAGACCCCGGCTCTTTTCCACCTGGTCTTCATCCAGGCAGCCGTTATCTGTAACATCCACGGTGATAGTGCCTTCCGAGGTTTTGAGGGTGATCATTACAACATCATCTGAACCGCGAGGTGATCCATGCTTGATTGCATTAACGCAGGCTTCGGTAACAGCCAGCCTTGCTTCATCAGCCTCCTGCTGGTCCATCCCGACACTGTCGGCCACACAGGACATAATGAGCCTGAGGTGAGAAAGGTAGTCCGGGCAACTCTTGACAGAGACTGTGGTTATGGAATCAACTCCGATAGACATCCTGGTCTTCCTACCTCCTGGGCTGAACTATTCACCACAACTGTGGACTTGTAGTTTAACAGAGCACGCCTGCTATGTCAATGGAAAATTCCGTGAAACCGGTAGGTCTCACAGCATCCCCACCCTGCCTCCTGCGGAACAACTAAAATGAGGAGTTGGTTATCATGCTGATCACTTTAGTTGACGTGGTTAGCTGCGAAAACCCTCATTGCAGGGAATTCGCAAAGCTCGTGCCGGAAGCAAGCGGGGCACGATCTTACTACTGCCAGGTGTGCGGCCAAATCAGCTATCCCAGAACGGTAGATGCCGGCCTGGCAACACAGCCGCAGGCATACAAAGAACACCTGCGCCGCGTACTATCGCCAGCAAAACTGGCAAATGCAACCGAGTAAACCCGTATTAATAATGAGGTTTCGGGTGAATCGGTTTCTGTCCTCTCCCAACAAAAGCGCCGCATTCCGTCTCTCCCGGAATGCGGCGCAATCCTATTTATCTTTCTTTGGAGGGTCTTTGTCTATAACCCCCATAAAGGCTTCATCAGCAGCGATAATCTCTTCAGCCACCTGATGCATTGTCTTGTTCTGATTCCTGCACTTATGGCGCATGTGTGCAAATGCGGTCTCTTCACTCCAGGACAACCGCTCCATCATTACGTGCTTTGCACGTTCCGACAGCTTTCTCGTCTCTAACGCCGTCCGGGTGTCTTCTGCTTCCTTTCGCAGTTCAGCAAACTCCGACCACCTGGCTGTAGCAATCTCCAGATTGGCGAGTAACGTCTCTTTATCAGCAGGTTTGAGCAGATAAGTAAACGCTCCTGCCTGAGCCGCACCCTCGACCAAATTCTTGTCGGCATATGCAGTCAGCATAATGACCGCCGGGCTGCCCTGCTCGACCAACTTCCGCGTAGTCTTGATGCCGTCCATACCAGGCAGCTTCACATCAACCAGCGCTATCTCTGGAGAATTGCTCGCCGATATCTCCAAAGCCTCTTCGCCACTTCTCGCCACACCAGTAACTTCATGACCAGCCTCCTGGAGAATCGACACAATACCAACTGCCACTACCGGATCGTCTTCTACTACTAGGACTCTGTAACCCAAATTGACCCACGCTCCCTATTTTTGGTACGCGTTATTAACTGCTGTGATTCTATACAATTGAATCGTTGAGATGATGGCGCGCCCGGCGGCTTCGGCAGCTCCGCAGTCCGAAGCAACATGCGTTATCTCTTTGTCCTTTTTGCGATTAAAAGATCTCTCGCTTGTTCTAAAACGTAATGCGGGCGATTGTCTTATCGTCGACACGTTCAAGCTCCAGGCGACCACCAAGTCCGTACGTTGCCAGTGAAGCTGCGAGCCCAAGTCCGCTGTCCGCCCTCTCCGGCACTTCAAATCCTGGCGGGAATCCAACTCCGTTGTCCACAACCTCTATCAATATCTTGGAGCCCTCACGATATGCGCGAATAGCTATTTTACCATTCACAACACATTCACCTAGCCCGTGCTCCACTGCATTGCATACAAACTCATTTACGATAATACCTACGGCTGTTGCAGCGTCAGGACGAATGGTTAGGCCGTCACTTTCGACAGTCAGTTCCACAGTGTTCCCCCACCCCGTAGCCAGAAGCGCCTGTTCTGCCACCTTTGCAAGGCATTCGCTTAATGATATATCTGCTGATCCGCATTCTTTTACTACCAGCATATCATGCACTGCTGCAACCGCCTTCAACTGGCGCCTGCATCTTGCAATTGCTGATTCTCCTTCCATCTCACCAATTGCAAGCAGGCCTAAAATGGCTTGGAGATTATTTTTGATGCGATGATGGGCCTCTTTCGCGATCGCTTCCATCTCCAGAGACCGAGCTCTCTCAGCTTCATGAAGCCGAGCGTTGGTTAACGCGATTACCACATGCTCCGCCACCGACTCCAAAACCTGAGATTCCCGCTTGCCGAACCTGCCGGTTTCGGGTGACCAGACCATAAGTGTCCCACGCAGCCCTTCAAGACACTTGAGCGGCAAAACCACACCTGAACCATTGGCAACCATTTGATCACTTAAAGGATGGTTCATAGGCATCTCAGAGTAGTCGTCAACAATGTGCGGGCTGGCCATTGCCATAAAGCGTTCCATCACCCCAAGTGACAGCCTTGCAAGGTCAATGTGTGCCATCGGACAGACTTTCGGGTATTGGAACACATCTACACTACCATCAACCCCGAACAGCACAATAACTGCGACACCATCCTCTATCACATCGGATAATTGCTTAACGCAAGACTCCAGTATGCTGCGAACGTCTTTTCTCGCGTTAACGGATTTCATGAGCTCATCCAGCATCGCCAAGTCTTGAACTTGATGGGTGAGGTCAACGTGGAGCCGAGCATTTTCGACAGCAGGCCCAAGCACACCCACCGCGAGCCTCACAAACTCCATCTGCTCAACGCTCAGCTCAGTGGATGGCGGCACCCCCAGAGCAAGGACCGCATTCACAGTCTCGCCACGCTTCAAAGGCACATAAACCGATGCCCTAATACCAAAGCGATACGCTTCCTGACGGAGTTCCGGGGTTCCATGATCATTACACAGCGTGTCATCAACAAAGATCATCTCTCCTGTCGACGCACATAAGCTTGCCAGCTCAATTAAATACCTTTTCGCAGGATTACTGAGCGCCATTTCATTGAATCCACAGTGTGTGTTCAGTTTCATCACTCCACGCGTGTTGCTAAGGAGGACCGCGCCCTGCTGCAAACCCAATAGATCTAAAATCTTGCTCAAACCGAGTCGCAGCGCTTTATCCGAATGTCCTGCATCTGATAGGGAAATGATTACATCAGTAAGTGCGGCCAGCGCCTTATTGCGGACCGTCAGCTTTTCGCGAAGCTCGATATACTCAGTAATATCTCTGGCAATGCACAGGTACTTCTCGTTACCATTAACACTCACCGTCCCGCCATTGGCCACTAATCGCCTGATCGAACCATCGGGAAGCACCACGCGAAAGCGGAGGTTATGCACAGGCTCTCGCGAAATCTGAATGTTATCCAGTATCCGTTGAAGGGCGGATATATCGTCCGGGTAGCATATCTCACTAAAGTGCCGGCCAACAATATCACTATACGGCACTCCTCGATGTTCTTCTGCACGACGATTCACAAATTCCAAAGTACCATCGCTGTCCAGTATAAACACCATATCGTTGGAGTTGTTGACTACATAATCATATAGTGTTTCCGGATCGGGGCCATGCATTGGTGTCTCAACGCGTTCATCAAGGCAAAATCGTGCAAATATGACTCCATCTACAGCGCCTTCACTATCAGTATGCGGGCCTAACAATATCACGGCTTTTCCCGAGGAGCACGCAGGACTATCAACAATTCTCCTGCAAACTCTGGCGCCTCCGGGAAACATTTCGCCTGCAAGAATGCGTGCACATATCTGCTCCACTTCATGTCTATCTAGTTCAGTAATATAATCGAGCAAAGACACGCCCTTTAGAGAGTAGACGTGAGTATCCTTGGATTGTGGGTCATCAACAAGTCTATCGTTGACTCGAACAATCCTCAGATCGACACCCGCAACTATCACTGTTTTGGATGAAGTGAAGGCCGTCATGGGTAGACTCCCTAATGGCATTTCGTCGTCGAACGCACATTAACAGTAGGCACAGCGACCACATATTCACGCACATTATAGTTCAACTGTTATCTCTTGACAACCCGCTATAATGGTACAATAATGAACACACATTAACTCATATTAGTCTCAATTAGTTTTGATAAGATATTATGGTAATGTCTGTGATTCAAAACGAGCATCATTTGCAACTTATGGGGGTATACCTGATACACCATGCACAGACAAGCCGAGCCTTATTTTAATAGACGCCAAGCAGGCGAGGAGCTTGCCAGGGCACTGGAGAGCTACAAAGACTCCGACTGCATAGTGCTCGCTATTCCTCGCGGCGGGGTTGTTGTCGCCTCCGAAATAGCTGACAGATTGGGGTTTGACCTTGATGTGATAGTTCCCCGCAAGCTGCGGGCACCCATGCAGCCGGAACTCGCAATCGGGGCGGTTGCCAGTTGGGGAGATCATGAGCGGATGCTGGACGAGCGCACGATAAGGCTGCTGGGCGTAAGCCAGGAATATGTGGATCGCGAAGCTGAGACACAGCTAACGGAAATCAATAGGCGGCTGCTGGCGTATCGAGGCACTACGGAGCCGCCTAGCGTGGCAGGAAGAGTGGCTATGCTGGTAGATGACGGGATCGCCACGGGGTATACAATGCGGGCTGCAGCAATAGCAGTAAGAAATCTTGCAGCTCAGCACATCATATTAGCAGTCCCGGTGGCTCCTCCCGATTCTCTGGAATCTCTGCAGCCATATGTTGACGAAATCGTCTGCCTCAAAACTCCAACCTCATTTATTGCCGTCGGATACTGGTATCGCGACTTTGAGCAGGTTTCTGATGATGAGGTCATAAACCTGCTGCACAAAGCGCGGGAACGAGAATTGGAGTGATATGAATACCATATTCGAGGACAGGATCGACGCCGGACGCAGGCTCGCAAAAAAGCTCACGAACTACAACAACAGCGGCGCAATCATACTGGCGATCCCGCGCGGCGGAGTGCCGGTTGCCTCAATGATCGCCAAGCAACTGAATTTGGAGTGGAATGTCACGGTCGTGAGGAAACTTCCCATCCCCTCAAATCCCGAGGCCGGGTTTGGGGCAGTAACGCCTGATGGGTCGGTGATACTCAACGATGCAATTCTCCACGGCTTACGCCTGACCAAAGCCCAGATAGACAGGGTAATCGAAGAACAAAAGCAAGAAGCAATCCGCAGGGCTGAACTATACGCGTCCGGCAAGCCACCCAGCGATCTTGCCGGACGAGTAGTGATAATACTTGACGACGGGCTCGCCAGCGGTTACACAATGCTGGCAGCGATTAAGTCAGCACGTTCAAAGATGGCCTCCAAAGTAATTGTCGCGTCCCCAGTAGCATCCAGATCAGCAGCGGCAATAATCGAGCAGGCAGCCGATGAATGTGTGTTTGAGATAGTGAGCAGTTCAGTGCCATTCGCAGTGGCGGATTTTTATTTGCAATGGCGTGATCTGACAGACGATGATGTGCTGGCTTTGCTCAAGGCAGAGGACCGGAGATAGAAAAAGCCCGGAGAGTGATCTCCGGGCTATTTTATTCATTGTTTATCAAACACTGGCTGCAGCCTTATGTTTTCGAGTGGAATGCTTCCTGGCTCCATTTGGTTCAAGAGCTTCTGAGAGAACCTGAGAGACATCGTCCACATAGATGATCTTCAAATCTTTCCGAACATCCTGCGGCACATCTTCTTCCACATCCTTACGGTTTTCCTTGGGCACGATCACTGTTTCGACCCCTGCCCTGCGCGCAGCCAGAATCTTTTCTTTGAGACCTCCCACAGGCAATACTTTCCCGCGAAGAGTGATTTCGCCGGTCATCGCCAACCTCGGCTTCACTTTCCGGCCACTCAATAACGATGCAAGCGCGGTGGCCATCGTAACACCAGCTGACGGGCCATCCTTGGGTATCGCACCGGCGGGCACATGCAGATGCAGGTCAGATGACTTGTAGAAATCGGCAGCAATGCCGAGTTCATCCGCATGGCTTCGCACATAACTGAGAGCCGCTTGGGCAGATTCTTTCATTACGTCGCCAAGTTGACCGGTAATGGTAAGCTGCTTGCCACCCTCCATTCTGGTAGCTTCAATAAACAGCACATCGCCTCCCGTGGGAGTCCACGCCAACCCTACGGCAACACCCGGCTCGTCGGTCCTATCCGCCAGCTCTTCATAAGTATATCTGGGTACACCAAGATATGCATGCACCTGCGCGGCATTGGCCTTCACCGGTTTCTCACGCCCCTCAGCAAACTCGCGCGCGGCCTTACGGCAGATCGAAGCGATCTGTCGCTCAAGGTTTCGCACTCCGGCCTCACGCGTGTAGCCACGAATCAGCTCAACGATGCCGTCTTTGGTAAACGTGATGTGCTTGGTCTTCATAAGGCCGTGCTCATTGAGCTGCTTGGGAATCAGGTGGCGCTTGGCGATCTCCAGCTTTTCCTCTTCAGTATAACCGGCGATCTCAAGTATCTCCATTCGGTCTCTCAACGGCGGCAGAATGGTGTCGAGCACGTTAGCCGTCGTTATGAATAAGACCTTGGAAAGATCGAATGTCACCTCAAGATAGTGATCCCTGAATGTCGAGTTCTGTTCCGGGTCCAACACCTCAAGCAGTGCCGAAGACGGATCACCACGGAAGTCCGCACCGACCTTGTCGATCTCATCGAGCATAAACACGGGGTTGTGGGAACCGGAGCGCCTGATACTCTGGATGATCTGGCCCGGAAGCGCGCCTATGTAGGTCCGCCTGTGGCCTCTGATCTCGGCTTCGTCGCGGATTCCACCAAGACTCATCCTCACAAACTTCCGCCCCAATGCACTGGCGATAGACTTGCCCAGTGATGTCTTACCAACTCCAGGAGGTCCTGCAAAACAAAGGATCGGGTGACGCATCTCCCCCTCAGCTTTGAACTTCCGAACAGATAGGTATTCTAAAATCCTGTCTTTGACTTTATCGAGCCCGAAATGGTCATCATCCAGGATTCTGTGGACCACGGGGATGTCCAGATTGTCTATGGTGTACGTTTCCCAAGGCAGGCTTATGAGCCAGTCTATATACGTCCTGGCGACTGTGTATTCAGGCGCAGCGGGCGACATGTGGCTCAGCCGGTCCAGTTCTCGCAAAGCCTCTTTCTCAGCCTCTTCGGGCATCTTGGACTCAGTGATCTTGCCGCGCAGTTCTTCCACTTCCGCAGTTCGTTCATCACCCTCACCAAGCTCGCGTTGGATGGCTTTCATTTGCTCGCGAAGATAATACTCCCTCTGCATTTTGCCCATCTCTGAATGGACCTGCGATTGGATCTTGCTGCCCAGTTCCAGGACTTCGACTTCGCGAAGGAGGATGGTGAGCAACTTGCGCAGGCGCGCGCGTGTCCCCTCAGTCTCCAGCAAATCCTGTTTCTCGGCTATTTCTATGGGCAGATGCAGAGCAATGGTGTCAGCCAGCACACCTGGTCTGGCGATACTGGTGACAATATTCTGCAGCTCATCGGGCAGATTCTGCGACAGCGTGACCACTTTCTGAAACGCCTGACCGACGTTGCGCCGCAGCGCCTCTATCTCGACATCCTCGTCATCAGTCCAGTCGCGAACGTCGGGAATCTCTTCTACCCTCACACGGATATATGGCTCGGATTGTATAAGCTCGACTATCCTAATTCGCTTGAGGCCCTGAACGATCAGCCTCTGGTGCTCAGGGAGCCGAAGCATCGTATGAATTGCCGCCGCGACACCGACTGGGTAAATGTCGGATATCTGCGGGGCTTCCACATTTGGGTCTTTAAGCGTGGACAGTGCGATTATACGTGTATCACTTACGACGGCGTCGTCAACCAGCTTCATCGAACTCTCACGTGAGACAATGAGCGGCATCACCACCATCGGGAACAGTACAGTATCTTTAATAGGGAGCAGACTCAGCTCATCAGGGATTGCTATATTCCTATCCCCAAGCCCCTCACCTTCGAGGAGAATAGCCTCACCATTGTGCTCCTCAAGTTTTGTATCCACAAATAACCTCCATCACTTCACCTCGGAGCAGGGCAACACAGTGCCTGGGCGCAAAGTCACACCGGTCCAAGAGTATAATCCGATGCGATGCTCCGAGTTAGTTACCGCGCCAAATCCCGGCATCATGTCCGGGTCTATTCTTCTATGTCTATCTTCGTAGGTGTCGGCTGCTGAATCTTCGGCAGCACTACCTTCAGAAATCCGTCTTTGTAATTCGCGGTAAGGCTGTCGCGCTCAAGAGGAATCTCGTTTGGCAGGGACACCACGCGTTCGAATGGCCCGTAGTATACCTCCAACTGATGATAGCGAATCCTCTGCCCCTTGTCCTCATCCTGCTCGACTCTCATGCCTCGCAGCGTGAGAAACCTGCCGTCTCCAGATAGGGTCAGTTCTATCTGGCCTGGCTCCAGCCCTGCGGCACATACTTTCACAACCACAGCATCGGCAGTCTCATATACATCGACTCTGGGCGACCACACATCACCCGAGGTGCTCGATATCCGAAACATATGGAGCAGCATATCATCAGACACACGACGCATCTCTCGCTCCAACTCCTCAAGCATCTCGTCATAAGATTTGAACATCATGCAAGTCACCTTATTTCCCAGGCACATATTATGTGTGCCCCTACTAGAGCATCATTCTATCAGGGTGGAAGCCTATTGACAAGACGTTATGGGTCTGATGGCTGGATGGCCTGATGGTTTGATATCCTGCAGAAACCCTGATAGGTGGCGATCTCCGAATCGCCACCTCAAGGCCAAGAATGGGGTCTCCGAACCCCAAAACCTGTGCCGAAGAAGCCGGATTCGGAAATCCGGCATTGGCTTTGGGGAGGCGATTCGGAGATCGCCTCCCATCAAGCAGGTCATCTATTTGAATGCCATCACCAAACGTTTATTCGTGCGTTCGCCCTCGGATAGCTTGATGGTTTAATATCCTGCGGGAACGACGCTGACAGCATATGCGTGAATTCTCCACCAGGTAAGTTCCCGCAGCATAGCAAACCCGCCACATGCGGGCGAAGCACTTGCGTTTAAGATTACAGCAAATACGGCAATCGAAGGGCAAGTGCTTCGCCCCTACAGGTTAGCTGCAAATGCTTATCATGTACTAATCCGCTCCACAGTTAGTTCCGCGACTACCTCAACCCCACCAGTTGGCTCGCCCATTACTACTTTTACCTGATGGGTTTCACCAGGGGGAAACAGGGGCAGTAAGTGAGAAGTGTGACACTCTCCGTCAACAAAGATTGCGCGTACACCCTGTGATACGTGGTCAGGGTTCTCAACCTCTATCTCATAATTGCACTTTCTGAAATGACGGTTAACCTTGAACCCGTCCCATTCCGATGGGATGCATGGATCTATCAGCAGTCCTCTCAACTCCGCGCGCACGCCCAATATCCAATCCATACACACTCTCCACATCCATGCAGCGGTACCGGTCATCCAACTGAACTCGCCCTGGCCGAAGTATCCAGAATCGGGCCCGTGAACATATTCACAATACACATAGGGTTCGACCTTATATACATCAGGCTCAGCCCCCCTGTGTACAAACGATACCTGCTTCCAATACTCCCACGCCTGATCTCCACGGCCGAGTATACATTCCGCCATAATCACCCACGCTGTCGGATGGCAGAATATAGTGCCGTTCTCCTTAGTGCCGGGCGCAAAGCGGGTTATGATACCGAGTTTTGGATCGGGCTCACGGTAAGCGGGCAGAAAAAGTGCCGGGCCGTAAGGAGTATCCAGATGCTTCTTTACAGAGTCCATGCACCGGATCGCACGATTTCGGGACGCTGCGCTACCGAGAACCATCCACGATTGGCTGTTTATATAGATTCTCCCCTCTATATTTCGAGACGAGCCGAATGCTTCACCATCATCACGGGTGCCTCGGATATACCACTCACCATCCCAAAGATATTGATTTATGTTGCGAACGAGGTGGTCACGCGCCTCCACGTATTTCTGTGCGAGCGCGTCACTGCCCACGAACCAAAGCAAGGAAGCTACTTCACGAAGCATCCATGCCAGGTGACCAGCAACCATGCTGCTCTCACCACGACCCTGCCTGCCCACATAATCCAGCCCATCATTCCAGTCCGCAGCCATGATCAAAGGCAGACCACGGTCACTCATGTGGGCGAGTGTGTAATCCAATGCCCGAACAATATGCTGCCGGACAGTCTCTGAACCGCCGTCATAATAGCGTATGGCTTCATCAAGAAACATCAGATCACCGGATTCTTTGAGATACTCCAATACACCCAGCACCAGCCACATAGGGTCGTCTGAATGGCCGGTTTTAACGCCGATGTTGGTAAGCGGGTCCCAGTTGTGCAGGCAGCTTCCGTCAGGGAACTGGTGCTCGAGCATATAAACCACCCGCTCCCGGGCCCATTCGACGTCGTTCGGGAGTATGGCAAGCATGTCCTGCCAACTGTCTCTGAACCCGATGATCGAGCTACCGGCGACGTAATATGAATCCATCCGGCTCCAGCGCGAGGTCACCCACGCCTGATACTTGTTCCACGTGTTCACGCTGAGGTCAAACTCACGGCTGGGTGTTGCAACCTGAGTGCGGCTGAGGTAGCTGTCCCAATGCCTGTCAAGTTCCACAAGACCCCTCTCGGCTTCACCCCAGTCGTCGTATCGGTCGCGAAGATGAAATGCATCTTCCATACGGTAAGCGACACCCACCAGGATTATGAACTTAACTTCCTCGCCAGGCTGTAGACTGAACCTGTGCTGGAACGAGGCCATAATTTCCCGGCCGTTGCCACAACTGTTTCGGAGTTGGCCTTCCTCGATAGCAATTGGGTTTGCCAGGCTGCGGTACATCCCCATAAACTCTTCGTCCAGACAATCGTAAGCCTCAATAGGTGCAGTGGATGTCATAAATGCCCACTTGTCCCACCGCGTGTTCGGGTTGCCGGTCGTGCCCGAGGTGATATTCCAAAAGCGAGTGCTGACAAATATGGTGTGATCCTCGACGCTCACCTCGTTAAAGAGCGACGCGAAGCTGGACTCCACCGCGCTGTAGGCAAAGTTGGCAAGGTCCCACTTCACATAAGGAAATGCCTGAATCTCTCGCGGCTTATCTGAAGAGTTCTTCAGGCTGATCATCCAAACCTCGACATCATCCCTAGGAGGTACATAATAGGTAATACAACTGTCGATGCCGTGAGATGATGACATGATCGATGTGTAGCCGATACCATGATGCGCCTCGAATGAATCGAATTTATCGCATACGGGCTGCCAGTTGGCGCTCCAGTAATCGCCCGTTTCGGCATCTCGAAGAAAAACATAGCGCCCGGGCCTGTCCTGTAGAACGACTAACTGCGGATACTCGCGGGTCACACGGTTGTAACCGGAAGTTTCAAAGAACGAGTGCCCCCCACCCGTCTGCGAACACAACGCACAATACCGGCCATTGGTGAGATAGTTGATCCAAGGCCGAGGGGTATCAGGACGGGTAACTATATATTCTTTACCGTCATCGGAAAAGTGACCATAGCTCATTATGATCCCTCCCTGACCCGCAGTTCGTCGGCATTGACTTGCCGCACACCAGTAACCCCTTGCGCAATCAGTACAGCAAGGTCCCGTTCTTCCTGGGTATCCACAATTCCCTTGAGGAATACCTCGCTCTCAGCAACTCGAACGGCGATAGCTTGCCCACCGATACGCCTGTCCTGTGTCATTGCATTGCTGACCCTGCCGGCCAGTGCTTCATCCTGAATCGTCACGGCAAGTCCTCCTCGGCACCATGTACATAACAAAAGGTGCTCCAAAACTCGTCATTAACGAATCTCGGAACACCTGATTGATTCCCTGTGTGCCCTTACGCCAAACCGTATAGAGGCCTAGCGACCAATCGAATGAGCGATTCTTTCAATCTCCTTTGGTGGAAGGTCTGCCGTAACAACAATTTTTCTGCCTTTGGTTCTACCGATAAGAATAAGCCCCTGGCCCCAATCACGCGGAGCAGCGAACTTGGTCCCTTGTTCAGCTATCTTGCTGATGTAAATGCTTATGGAGTATAAGCCATCGGAATAGACCAAGTGTGAACGCTCTGCACTTACGAGTTCAAAACCTGCGGGTATATATTCAGGCGCAGTTACTGGCATAGCATGAATTGGAGTTAGAACGGTTTTTGGGAGTGTCGAGCTAGATATATACTGGATGGCGCCTATCGTCTTCATCGAGCGTTTGAGAGTGTTGGCGGATGACCAGTCGCGCGATGCCAGAACTATTGATGTCCGCTTATCAACCCACAACTGCTTCCACGGGAAACGTTTCTGTTTCGGCTTGAGGCGCAGCACCCACGCAACTCTACCGGCAACGCGTTCTTGTCCTTCCACGAGTGGGATGTAATTGCGACATACCAGTGAGGCCAGACGGCCGTCGCCGGGTTTGTGGACAACCTTGGCTTTTGATCGTAGGGTCTTGCCTCGATACAGGCAGGTGTAATCCTGTGTGGCTGTGTAGCTCACCCTCTGGTCAGCAGCAATAACTCTATGGAGAAGTTTATTGGCATCTATCTGAGGATTCCGGGGACACACTAGCAGCCCCAACGCTAAAACTCCTGCGACAACAGCAGCAATCTTCAGCCTATTCACCAGATGATACCTCATGGCGTGTAAGGGGGAGTGTGGTGGATGAGCTTGTGAACATATTGCCGGACTCCGCGCGTAGGTGGCTGGTAATGAATGGGATCGAGTCATCTCCGGCAGGCGGTGGCATACGTTCCGGTATGGAATCTGTGATAGCATAAAAAGCCCAGGCTACTAGCACGATGAGCCACCACATCAGGGCCTTGCGCCTGCGTTCTTTTGGAGAGAGACTTGTTGTATGCTTGCCATTTGAGTTCATATCAAATAAAGGGGAAGATGGCTTCAACGACCATCACCACAGGCAGACGATCATATATCTCGAGGTCGGGTTTTACTGCCAATATCTCGGGGGACGGCCTGGGCTCGATCACCCTTCGGACATTAAACCCGCGTGCGCCCAAAGCATTGATGTAACGCGAGAGTGTGCGGTGCTTGATCTTCTTCTGCCCACTCCTGATGCTGGAAGCAAGCTCCGAAGGCCACCAACTCTCGGTGAAATAGTTATCCACTGTTTCGTAAAGGAACCTGCCGTCTTCATCCTTAGCCCAACACGCATCCGGCATGGAGAAACACGGGTGCAGGACAGAGAAGATAAACCGCCCACCCAGCTTTACCAACCGCGCTAATTCAGCAACCGTACCTGCCAGGTCACGAGTCATCATCAGACCCATATTACATACGACATCATCGAAAGTGGCGTCTTCGATCACGGATAGATCGGTGGGCTCGGCAACGGCATAATTTATATCGTCGCTCTCCCTCTCCTTGATCTCACCCGCGATCCCAATAAGCCGCTCGGAGCTATCAACAGCCGTAACATTGGCCCCAAGGGCAGCCAGCCTTCTGGAAAGATAGCCTGCGCCGCAGTATAGCTCAAGGATCTGTTTGCCTGTAACCGGCCCAATCATATCCAACATTGCTGGGGCGACAATGTGACGCTGCACATCCCCACCTGACTCACTCACATAAGCAACAAGATCATTGGCTATATCTTCGAATGTTGACGCGTCCTGACTCATTCCGGCAAAACTCACTTCCTAAGCCGCTTACTTACCGCAAACACAGTGGAAATATCGCGGGCTAACAGTCTTAGACTGTACTATATTCGCGTTTCCGCGTCAATATCCTTCGTGGAAAAGCTCAGATGAATGAACGGGGTGTAGATGAGGCAGCCTGCTCGGATTGTAATGTCAATGGCATTTGGAAGAACTCTGTTAAACCAAGCATCTTTATAACTCTGGAAACCTGAGTGCTGCACTGTTCAATACAAAGATCTATGCCCCTGGTGGCCAGGTTATGTTTCATGTAGATGATCGACTTGAGGCATTCAGTGTCAATAAATGTCACTTGCTGGCAATTGATCAAGCAAACCTTAGTTTGCTCCACAAGGCAATCCTCGATTGCATCAATCAGCCTCTGGGCTGATGCGAAATCCAGTTCGCCTTCCAGTTGGATGGCAACCCTGTCATCCTCCTGCACTGTGGACAGCGTCATTCCTTGAACAACGTCCATAAACACAAGCCCTGCTCTCTGCGTAGTAGATGTACGTAGTTATGGTTCGTGATGTAACAGTGTGCCAGGTGATGTGTATGATATCCTGCACAGAGCAAATTGTCAAGGGCTATTGCCACAAAAGTTTCGCTTTTTTGTAGTTCTACTCCACAATCAATGGTCAGATATTAACAAAATAGCCCGCGTGCAAAAACATCGACCAGTTGGATGTCAGTCGCGTCCATACAGGTTACAGTCTTATGTCAAATATAATGCATAGTGTCCGACAATTATGCTATTGGTCGATCGTCTATCTCTTCTTCCACGCGGGCAACTTCATAGTCAGCAACTATGCGACCGTCTTCAACCATCACTATTCGTTCAGCCTCTTGTGCAAGGCGGTCATCGTGAGTCACCAGCAGGAACGCTATACCAAACAGCGAGTTGAGTTCTCTAAGGAGATCAAAAACCAGTGCGCCATTTTGGCTGTCCAGGTTGCCGGTGGGCTCGTCAGCGAGGATCACCTTGGGGCGGTTTGCCAAGGCACGCACGATTGCAGCCCTCTGCTGCTGACCACCGGAAAGCTGCCCCGGACGGTGCTTCATTCGGTCCGCCAGCCCCACGCGCTTGAGAAGTGACTTCACCCACTCCACATCGTCTGAAGTCGGTCCGCCATTACAGATCGAGAGCGGCATCAAGGCGTTTTCCAGCACGCTGAACTCATTTAGAAGGTAATGAAACTGGAATATGAACCCAAGAGTCCCGCCACGCAGAGCCGCAAGGCCATTATCATCGAGCTTGGAGGTATCTTGTCCATTAATCTTCACGAAACCTGAAGTCGGACGATCGAGCGCCCCTATCATGTTGAGCAAGGTACTTTTGCCTGATCCTGATGCACCGACCACCGCCACAAATTCACCCGGGCGAGCGCAGAAGTCGACACCGCGTAGAGCCCACGTGCCCACGCCATCGCCGTATCTCTTCGAGAGTTTGACAGTCTCTACAACAGGCCGTTCTAAAATATTATCCACGTCTTATTGCCTCCACAGGGTCGAGCTTCGCAGCCCGGCGGGCGGGGACCACACTGCTGAGCAGCCCTACGGCAATCGCAACAGCCGATGCCGCAAGCACATAGGAGATATCCCATTGCATCGGGATAATAGTGGCAGGCTTACCGCCGAAAGTTTCACCAGGCAGATACAAATTTTGCACAAGGAAGCACAAGCCCGTGCCGATACCGGCACCCAACAGCGCGCCGCCGATCCCGACACCCAGCCCTTCGAGCACGAATATGCCCTGGATCTGCCGCGCTGTGGCCCCCATGCTCTTGAGAATTCCTATATCACGCGCTTTCTGGACCACGAACACGATCATCACACTCGCCACGCCAAACGCCGATGCGAGCAGAGTCATAGCCTGGATGATCACGGCAGCGGTGTTCTGTGAGCGCAGGGTATCGAGGAACGCCTTGTTTGAGTCCATCCAACTGGTGACAAGAAGTGGCGAGAAGCTCTTGATCTGGTCCGCCACTTTATCTGCTGTAAATATGCTCTTTGAGCGGACGTTGATTGTGGTGACATCTTTACCGACGTTCAGCAGCGCCTGTGCTGAGCGAAGACCTGTATAGACCCAGGCGTCATTGGCCTGATCAATGCCCATATCGAAGATTGCAGCAACTTTATAGGTCTGCGTGATCCCCGCATCAGATGTAAGCCTGATTCGGCTGCCTATGGTAGCGCCGATATCATCAGCGAGCTTCACCCCGATAGCCGCGTTCTGCTGGTCTACCTTGCTGATGTCGCCTTCAAGCACGCGGTTCTTAAGCGACATAACCCGCATTTGCTCCGACGGCAGAATGCCGATTATGATGATGCCCTGGTTCTTCACACCACGGCTTACGAAGCCGCTGCCCTCGACAGTCGGAGCGACGGCTTCTACTCCGGGAAGCTGTGAGATAGTATCCGACACGCGCTGCCACTGGCGGATTTTGCGCTTTTGTGTGGACATCTTTTCGAGCTTGGTAACAACCAGCCCGCCTACCCCACCTTTGCCTGGAATCTTCCATAAAGGCGTTGCCCCAGGCGTAGATGCCTCAACAGTGATATGCGGAATAGATCCTACAACATCCTCAATAAGTCCGACCTGAAGTCCATTGATAAGCGACGATAAAAATACTACCAATAACACACCAACAGCTACCGCACCCATAGTAAGTTCAGTTTGGCCGTGGCTGGTGAGCAAGTGCCGCCAGGCAACTTTGAATTCAAATTTACTCAATATTACCTCCGGGCGGCCCTAACATCGCTGTTGACAGTCACGCCGGACGCATTCCTGATCACCTGATCGCCATCTCTGAGATTTCCTGTTACCACAACGCCGCTCTCACCCGCAGCCCCGGCAGTGACCGGAACAACAACAGCCTTGCCATTCCTGATAACCAACACCACCGTGCGCCCACCATGCCTGGTGACCGAATCAGCAGGTAGAATGATCCGGCTGGCAGAGTTATTAGTAATGATATTAACGTCCACAGTCAGATCCGGCCGCAGCCAACTTGCCGACTGCACCGGTCGAAGAAGAACTTGAATCGTGCCACGCTCGGAGTTCACTCTGGAACCGAGGTCTGTCACAACAGCATCCAATTGCCTGCCCGGGAATGCGTCAGCAGTCACCACCGCGCGCTGGCCTATGGCAAGGACACCGAGGTTTTCTTCATCGGTTTCGACTTCAATTATGGGCCTGCTCATCTCATGGAGGATCATCAATTTTTCGCCCGGAGAAACCGACTGGCCGTCTTCAACAGGAATGTCAGCAATTATGCCGCTAAACGGGGCGCGCAGTTCGGTCTTGTTAGATACATCGATGGCACGCTCATACTCCGCTTGAGCCTGGTTCATCCTGGCACGTGCGGCATTGATCTCCTCAGGTCTTGGATTGGAAAGGACAGTATTGAGCCTCGCGCGAGCGGCTTGAACGCTGGTGGTCCAGCTAGCCCTGGCTTCGGCAATCGCTGCTCTTGCCTCTGCGACCTCATCAGCACTGCCGCCTGCTTTCATCAAGCGAATATGTGCCCTTTGAGCATCGACTGTTGCTTGGGTGGTGCTGACGGCTGTTCTGGCTTCGTCAAGCTGGGACTGCGCAAGCGCACCGGCTGCTACAAGCCTTGCGGTTCGCTTGAGGTCAATTTGCGACTTATTCAGCAATTCTTGCCTGCGCTGAAGTTCGGATTGCGCCTCCGCGAGTTCGTCGGGACGCGCGCCGCGCCTGGTGTTGCGGAGCCTTGCCTCAGCTTGGGCTACCTTCGCCCTGCCCACAGCCTGCGCCTGCGCGAGATCAGCCTTTGCAGCGCTTATCTCGGAAGGAAGCGGCCCACGGCTGGCGCGATCGAGTTCGGCAGCGGCACTATCGAGACCAGCCCTAGCAGCCCTGGCGCCCGCCGCTAAATCGGACTGTCCCAGCGCAAGCAGAAGCTGACCGGCGCTCACTGAGTCGCCATCTTTCACATATATCCGTTGGATTACCCCAGCCACATCCAAGCCGAGGTCCGTTACTCTTGATCCACGAACTTTGCCGGCCACACCTATGGTCTCAGCAGTAGTAACAGTTTTTACTGTGGTAACATGCACCGATGTAGGAGCGCTCACACGCGCGTATAGCGTCAGCGCCACAGCCGACAGCGCCGCCAACTGGATAAGGCGTTTCCAATGCTTCCTCGCCAAGCTGTTAAAGCTCGGCCTGCCGGTGTTTTTTTCTACCGGTTTGTTGTAATACATTTCGTCTTCTGGAGGATATCCGGGATGACGTTGTGTAGTTTCTCTCTCTTCTGGCAATACTCCTCGCATTAACCTCGCATCAACCTCCCCGTCTCGCCCGCATCACTAATGCGAGCACTGATGAGCTGCAGGGCATATCAAACTTGATTTACTATTACGGAATACGGATGTGGCGTTACAGGAAGTTCGATAAGGCAGAGATACAAGTTTGACTTTTGCTCTTCATCAGCTTATACTCGAACTTGCTGGAGCTTATTATATAGCCCTATGATAGATGAACTAAGAGAGCTTGCTAAATACAAAAACTTGCTGATGCAGTTGGTCCTGCGCGACCTCAAAGTCCGCTACAAAAACTCGGCGCTGGGCTTTTTCTGGTCGCTGGCCAACCCGCTGGTGCAAGTGGCGACTATAACGGTGGTAGTCAAGTATGTCATGAGGTTGGACATACCGAACTACTCCGCATATCTGCTCGGCGGCTATCTGCCGTGGATGTTCTTTCAATACGCGCTGCTGGACTCAAGCCAAGTCATACTGCTTCACCGCGACCTGCTCAGGAAGGTCTATTTTCCACGTGAGCTGCTGCCGCTGTCGGTAGTGGTTGCAAATCTGATCCACTTTATCCTGGCGCTGGTGGTGTTTTTCGCATATCTGCTGTTCTACTACATATTCCTTCACGGCTCGCCCATATTACCGACGGTGCTTTGGCTCCCGGTGCTGGTGGGCTTGCAGTTCCTGCTGCTGGTAGGGCTTACATTTGTGGTGTCGGCTTTGAATGTGTTCTATGAAGACACCAAGTATATCCTTACGGTATTGATGAATGTGATGTTCTACCTGACGCCGGTTATGTATGTGTCGGAACTGGTCTACACTCGGCTGCCGGAGGCCCACAGGACACTGCTGTTCAAGCTCTATTTACTTAGCCCTTTGAACATGCTCACGGAGGCTTATCGAAAAACCATGCTTCCAGCGTTTCATGGTGGAGTGAGGGGCGAGCAGATACAAAGTTTACCATTGGACTATGGCATGCTCGCAATATGCGCCATTGTATGTGTGCTGGTTGCTGTTGGTGGTTATGCTTTCTTCAACGCCCGCAAATGGGTGTTCGCGGAGCGGGTATAAGATGAAACCAGCGATTCAACTGCACAGCGTAACCAAGATTTTCGATATGATACGGGAGAAGCAGACCTCATTGAAGTCCGCAATTCTCTCGTTCAGGCACGCACGGCCGCAGAAGCTGGTGGCTATCAAAGAGCTATCGTTCACCATCGACCACGGTGAAACTGTCGCGATTATCGGCAGAAACGGCTCGGGAAAGAGCACGCTGCTGAGGATCATCGGACGGGTCTACAAGCCCACTGGCGGAAGTGTTGAGGTAGATGGGCGGATGTCCACTATGCTGGACCTGGGCGCAGGGTTTCATCCTGAATTGACAGGTCGTGAGAACATATTTTTTAACGCCGCCGTTATGGGCCTGGGCACCGCACAGGTTCGCGACAAAATCGACCAGATCATAGATTTCTCAGAGCTCAATGATTTCATAGACACACCGGTAAAGACTTACTCGGCGGGTATGCTGATGCGGCTGGGATTTGCCGTAGCGGTTGAAACTGACCCGGATATCCTGCTCATAGACGAGGTCTTGGCGGTAGGAGATGCGGCGTTTCAGGAAAAGTGTTACAAGAGAATAGACGCATTCAAAGCTGCTGGTAAAACCATCGTGTTTGTAACCCACGACTTGGAAGCAGCACGCGCGGTGGCATCGAGAACTATCTGGTTCGATAAAGGTGAAGTCCGAGCCGACGGAGATACACAGGCCACGGTAAAAGCATATTTAGATTGTAGATTGTAGATTGGGGTGTGGGATGAAGATATTATTGATACACGGTCCGAACTTGAATTTGTTGGGGACGCGGGAGACCGGGGTTTATGGGGTGCAGACGCTGGAGTCGGTGAATCAGCGGTGCTCGGCGCTGGCTAATGAGCTGGGGGTTGAGCTGGAGATACATCAATCCAACAGCGAGGGCGGGATCATCGACCTGATTCAAGCGGCGACCAACACGGTAAAAGGGATTGTGATCAACCCAGGAGCCTACACCCACTACAGCTACGCCATTCGCGATGCCATCGCGGCTGTGAGAATACCTACAGTGGAAGTCCATCTATCTAATATTCACGCGCGCGAGGAGTTCCGGCATCAGTCCGTGATCGCGCCGGTGGCTATGGGACAGATCGTAGGGCTTGGAGTGAACAGTTACCTCCTGGGATTACGCGCGGTGGTGGAGTTGGCAAAAGATGCATAACGACAGGTTGAACAAGTTACGCAGCCAGATGGCGGCAAGAAAAATCGACGCGGTGCTGGTCACGTACATGCCAAATGTCTTCTACCTCAGCGGGTTTACTGGGTCGACAGCGGCGGTGGTGGTTACTGAAGAGAGTTCATACATCCTCGTGGACCCGCGTTATTCGATCCAGGCTCGCGAAGAGTGTAAGGGCACAGAGGTGCGTGATTACACATCTGGACCTACTATATCAGCCGCTGGTAAATTGATTAATGAACTCAAGCCGACTACATGCGGGTTTGAAGCCGGTGATTTAACTGTCGCGTCACACAGGCTGCTTCGGAGGACTGTGGACGAGCGGATTAAGCTGCGCTCAACGAGTGGGCTGGTCGAGAGGCTCAGAGCTGTTAAGGATTCACACGAGATCGAGCTCATACGCAGAGCATGCGAAATAGTGGACAACACGTTCACCACAATAACTCGTGAGATCAGGCCAGGGCTCAGGGAGAAGGATGTCGCACTAACCATTGACTTCACAATGCGCAAACTGGGAGCGGACGAAGTCGGCTTTGAGACAATAGCCGCAACCGGTGCCAACTCGGCGTGCCCTCACCATAGCCCAACGAATGCTATTTTGCAGTTCGGTGATCTTTTAAAGATGGACTATGGCGCGACGCTGGACCACTACAACGCCGACATCACCCGCACAATTTGTCTCGGTAAACCTGATGACAAACAGCGCGAGATTTATCAGATCGTCCTTGATGCCCAGATACGAGCCATAGAAGCAATCGCCCCAGGAAAGACCGGTCGCGAAATAGACGCCGTCGCACGCGACTACATCACCTCAAAGGGCTACGGCGAAAACTTTGGTCACAGCCTCGGCCATGCGCTGGGGATAGAAGTCCACGACGGCCCTGCGTTCTCCAAGAGTAGTGATATAGTGCTGGAGCCGGGGATGGTGACCACTGTTGAGCCCGGCATTTACATCGAAGGCTGGGGCGGTATCAGGATAGAAGACGATGTGTTGGTGACCGATACCGGTTATGAGATTTTGACCTCGGCAACGAAAGAGTTTATAGGGATATAAAGAGTCCGGGAGTCCGAATGTTCGGGGGTCCGGGAGTCGGGAAGGGATGGCGGAATGTTGTTATGCTAACTGGCAACCGCCAACTCTTCCTAGAAATTAATCTTGTGCCGCCGCATGCTTACTCCCTCCAGCAGGCCGATGGCCATTAAGTTTGCCATAAGGCTGCTGCCGCCGTAGCTGAACATTGGCAAGGGGACACCTGTTACGGGCATAATCCCCAGGGTCATACCGATGTTAACAAATATGTGGAAGATGAACATGCCTACTATACCGGCTGATATCGCACGGCCGGTGGCATCTTCGGTAGCGGCCATGATCAACAAGCCGCGCCAGATCATGCCAAAGTAAAGCAGCACCAGCCCGGCTGCGCCGACAAATCCCAATTCTTCGCCAACCACGGTAAAGATAAAGTCGGTATGCTGCTCGGGTATGAAGTGCAATTCACGCTGCGTGCCCTTAAGGAAGCCCTTGCCTGCCATCTTGCCTGAACCGATAGCGATGCGGGACTGTGTGACGTGATAACCGCTCTTAAGTGGGTCAGCGGCGGGATTTACGAAGCTGATTATCCTCATCTTCTGGTAATCTTTCATTACACCAGGCACGTACCATGCCGTTAGTGCGAGCATAACACCCAGCCCACCGAAGATCAGCAGGTTCTTGATATCGGTGCCCATTACGAAAACCATTACAGTCCATATAGAGATCAGCACGAGGCTGGTGCCAAGATCAGGTTGTTTGAAGATAAAGAGCATAGGCACCCCGAGGTAGACAAGTGAGTGCACGAAGGTCTTCATTGTACGAAGGGTATCCCGGCGCTGCACAAAAAACACCGCCAGGCAGATGATTAATATGATCTTCGCGAACTCCGAAGGCTGGATCTTCATTGTGCCAAACCCAATCCAACGCTGTGCGCCCTTGGACGAATGACCCGTGACCAGAACTGCCGCAAGCATCAAGATATTGAGTATGTAGAGTTTACGCGCGTATCTGTGGTATAGGGATGTGTCTATAGACGCCATCACGGCAGCGGCAATGGCCCCAAGCACAGCCCACATCACCTGCCGTTCTACAAATCCGGTCCCCGCAGCCCCACCACGGCTCGCGCTGTAAATTGCAACACAGCTAAACAGAACAATCGCGGCTGTTATAGCTATAAGGGACACATCAAGGTTCTTAAAATGTCTGCGGTCAACTATTCCTTCAAGGCTACCAATCATAAATTAAGCCACTTTTCACGTTTTATTAGTCTTGCGTTCGGCATCCGGGAGTCTCGCGTCACACGAAAAACTTCTCCGTAGACCCATTTATCACCCGTAATGCCACAAAGCTCGCAATCTGAGCTACAACATATTATAATATGGATTAGTCAGCATCGGTAGTGGCTGGTGCTATTATCTGGAGCATTTATGGCACAAAGAATATTCCTAGCCGCAATTCTCCTCTTTTCACTGGGCTGCCACGCATCCGCCCAGACTTCCGCAATGAAGATTACCCGTATGGGCAACGGCCTCACAGTCATCCTCCAGGAAGACCATTCGGTGGAACTGGTGGGAGTGGACGTGTGGGTAAAAGCCGGAACCATCAACGAGACCGACGCGATCAATGGTGTCTCCCATCTCATAGAGCACCTGGCGTTCGGCTCGACCAAGAAGCGGGAAGCGGGCGACGTGGACCTGGAAATGGAAAGCCTCGGGGCAACATTAGACGCGCATACGTCACGTGACTGGGCGCACTTCAGCACTACGGTGCCGTCGCGTTATCTTCCCAAGGCGCTGGATGTGCTCTTCGATGTGGTTACGGGCGCGCAGTTCAAAGAAGACGAAATGGACCGCGAGCGGACGATTGTCCTTCAGGAGATATCCAAGAAGCAGACAAAACCGTTCGAGGTGTGCAAAGACCTGCTTGCCCACGAGCTCTACGGGAACCACCCATATGCGCTGCCTATAGAGGGAACTGTCGAATCAGTGGATAAACTCACCAGGCAGGATGTGCTGGATTACTATCACAAGTATTACGTTCCCGGAAACATGGCCGTGGTGCTGATGGGCGATATAGACATGCAGCAGGCTATGGACGCTATCGGCAAGGCGTGTCAGGGGATGCCGAACACAGCCCAACCTCAGACCGCAAACCGGCAGGTATTGCCGCCTGAGAAGCAAGTCGTGAAGACGGTGAAAATGCCGTTTAACAACAATTATGTGGGAATAGCATTTCTTGGTCCCAAAGGTTCGGATTATACCGATGTATGCGCCACTGATCTGTTGCTCACTTACATTGGTTTTGGGCAAACCAACTGGATGACCGACGAACTCGTAAAGAAAATGGGTCTTGCCACGGAGACCACAGCCGATTTTCTGACTCATAAAGACCCTGCAATGATCTCGCTCATAGCAGCGACGTCAGAGGCTAACGTCGATAAGGCGCGGGATACCATCTTTGCTAAGATTGCCGAGGTAAAGAGCCAGGGGATATCCGACTTTGACCTCGCACAGGCTAAGCGTTATCTGCTGGGCCAGTTCGCATTCGAGAACGAGACCTATGGTGGGCGGGCAAACTCCGATGGGTTCTACTTTGCCGTGTCAGATCCCGAGTTCGCCGAGAAATATATCGACTGCGTGCAGGGAATCACAAATGACGACATCATCAGAGTCGCTAAGAGCTATCTCGACCCAAACCATGCCGTAATCGTCATTTTGCAACCGAACCAGGGAGGAACAAAATGACCAGACGCGTTAAAAATCAACAAATAGGAAATCCATTTTCGCGTTTTCGCCCTCTCGTGTTTTCGCGATTAATAATCATAGCTATCTTTCTCGCTATATCAATTTCCCCTTCCCTCGCCCAACAAACGGGTAAGCAGGAGATCGTGAAGAAGGTGCTCGACAACGGCCTTACATTAGTCGTAAAGCCGGAAAAGGGCAGCGGTATAGTAGCGGTAATTGCAATGATAAAGACCGGAACCGCTCAGGAGAGTATTCAGAACGCAGGCATCGGCAACTATGTGGCGCAGCTTCTATTGGCCAGCACACGAATGAGTTCCGCCGAGGAAGTCGCTGCGGTGGCCGACGGCGTCGGAGGCAACATCGCAGCGCAATGGCACCAGGACTTTGCTGAGATAAGGACAGTCACCACATCAGTTATGTTCAATAGGGCAATGTCGCTGATTGGAGAATGTATCACGGACGCGAACTTCGAGGGCAAGTGGGTTGAGGAAGTCAGGACCGACCTCACGCGGCGCATCAACGCGCAAAGCGACGATGTATTTGAAAAGGCCTATCTTGACCTGAAGCAACAGCTCTACGAAGATAACGGCTATAAGCGGCCGGAGTTGGGCTTCGCACGCACCATCAAGCTGGCAAACACGCGGGATTTGACCAAATTCCATTCCACTTACTATGTGCCGAACAACATTGTGATAGCTGTGGCGGGTGATGTAACAGTAGATCAAGCTGTGGACCGCGCTGAAAAGGCGTTTGCAGGAATTCCAAAGAGTCAGCTTCCAACAAATCGGGGAATGCCTGATGAGGAACTGGACCGCAGCAAGTTCCACGCTTCGGAAGTGGACTTGGGAGCCGCGTGCTTGATGATGGGTTGGCTCGCGCCGAGTGTGAACTCAGAAGACTACCCGGCAGTGTCCGTGCTCGCAAACGCATTAGGCGGGGGCAAGGGCTCTATATTCTTCCGTGAACTGCGGCAGAAGCGCGGGTTGGGCTACGATGTTGGAGTTATGTATCCCAGGCTGCAATACCAGAGCCACTTGGTGGCGTATATCATCACCGATCCATTTAAGTTTGCTATTGGCGACATTGGGCCGGAACTGGTGCTCGATGATGTAAAGAATGCGATGCTGGAGCAGGTGGAGCAGGTCAAGGACAAGCCGCTCTCAGAAAAAGATCTGGAGCGTGCCAAGGGCTATACTGTTGGCTCTTACACGCTGTCACACCAACACATGCTGGATAGAGCCTTTGAGCTTGGATGGCTGGAAACCGTGGGCGCGAGCTATCAAATGTACGCCGGGTTCCCGGACGCAGTGGAGAAGGTAACTTCCGCAGATGTCCAGCGTGTCGCCAAAAAGTACCTGACAAACTATGCAGCAGTGCTTTACCTGCCTAAGGCGCAGTCGTCGACGGACTCAGAGTAACATTGCAGCAAGCCACGCTTACTGCAATGTTAGCGACATTCTCTGTCTGCCGGTGGGACAAAGCTCTACCAATGGGCAAATCTCGCACTTTGGTGTGGGCGCTTTGCAGATGGCGCGGCCATGGGCCACTATAAGATGGTTAAAATGAGTGGACTCCTCCTCGGGTAGGATTTCGCGCAGGTCGAACTCGATCTTGGTAGGGTCTTCTTTTTCGGTGAGACCCAGACGCTTGCTTATTCGCTTGACGTGTGTGTCGACAATTACAGCGGGCTTGCTGTAGGCGTCGCCGATGATCAGGTTCGCGGTCTTGCGCCCCACCCCGCTCAGGCTGGTCAGTTCCTCTATGGTTTCAGGCACGCGGCCGCCGAAATTCTGTATAATCTCACGGGCTGATGCGATAATAGCCTTGGCCTTGTTCTTAAAGAAACCCGTAGAGCGAATTCTGTTTTCAAGCTCGGTCTGGTCGGCGTTGGCAAATGCTTCCACATCGGGATATTCACGGAAGAGTTCCGGTGTAACCTGGTTCACGCGCTCGTCAGTACACTGCGCGGCCAGGATGGCAGCCACCATGAGCTGGTGCGGAGTAGTATAGTCCAGCGTGCACGTGGCGTCTGGATATTCACGTCTGAGTATCTCGATTATTTTGCACAGGCGATCTTGCTTTTGTAAGAGAGTTTCTTCAGGCACTATGAATGACACCTCATGAATGCTTCAAACGAGCGGTCGTAGGTCTTTTCGACCTCAGAGGGGAAGCAGCATGCAGGTAGCTGGTCCATACTCAGGTGATAATGCAGGCATTCGCAGCACTTGCCGTGCTTGGAGCAGCCGGAATAAGTGCAGGTGCATTTCTTATTGTTTTCATTGGTCCTGTCACAGGCCATGTTCGATCTCCTTTTTCTTCGGTGTTTCGGGAACTTGTTCCCGAAACGGGGAAACGCGCTGTGTTGCGCGTATCGGTAATGCAACATGATTCTAGGGTAAAAGAATCCGTATCGTCAATACAGTTGACGTGTTGGGGGCTCAGAATGTTGAAATGGATTGTTGCTCTGCTTGCCATTGCTGCAGGCGCGGCGTTTGGGAGCGAAGGTGTTATATACGAACAAGTGAACCCACTGGTAGAGGTAAGGGCGGTGTGGGTGAATTCCGACGCCATCCCGAAGACGGATGCCGGCATCCGAGATTTAGTGCGCTCATATCATAAGGCCAATATCAACGTGCTCATGCCTGAGGTGATAGCACGCGGGTATGTCGCATACCCCACCAAGCTGTTAGCCAGGGACCCGAGGTTCGTGGGAGCAGTGGACCCTCTACCGCCGATGATCGACGAGGCCCACAAGCTGGGAATGGAAGTGCATCCGTGGGTGTGGGTATTCCGTGTGGGCTACACAAAGGACAGGGGAGCAATTTTAACGGCTCACCCGGATTGGGCAAACCAGAGTAAGTATGGAGAAGAGCTTTCGCCGAATGGTGGGCTGTGGATCGACCCTACTATCCCCGAGGCGAGAGATTTTCTAGCGAGTCTGTTCGCGGAACTGGTTAATAATTACGAAGTAGATGGTATTCACCTCGACTACATACGCTACGAAGTTGAATCACCGATTCCCTATGGCTATGGTCAGTCGGCTAGATCACTATTCAATAAGCAGTATGGGATTGACCCGGTAAACATAGACAGACTTACACTCGATCAAGTCTTTTGGAACAAGTTCAGGGAACGGCAGGTCAACACGTTTGTTCAACGCATCGCCCTCCAGACTCATGCAATCAAGCCGGAAGCGAAGATATCCGCAGCGGTCGGTTCCAGCCCTGATGAAGCCCGCATGAACCTGATGCAGAACTGGGTGAACTGGGCGGACAACAAATGGGTAGACTTCCTGACCCCGATGGCGTATACGAACAACAACACGAGTTTCACCCGCCTCGTATCTCAACAGCAGTGCGCTGTGAAATGCAAAACGCTGGTCGTGCCCGGAATCGGATTGCACATGCAAAAGGACAACCCGGCGCAGACGGTGGAGCAAATCGGAATAACACGGGAACTGCTGACGAGTGGGCAGGCGCTGTTTGCATCATCCTACTTCGGAGAACCACAGGCATCAGCCCTAAAATCTGGACCTTATGCACTACCGGCATCACTGCCGTTCAGAGATACATGGGAGAAGAGTATGCTGCTGTGCGACCGGGCTGTGCAAGCGCGCAAGGAGGGAGACCGAAGGCTGGAAACCCATTTCGCTGCTCAGTCTGATGCGCTGGCCTGTTACGCCCAGTACAGAGAGCAGGACACACCGTATATGCCGCCCACAAAACCGCCGCTCAATATTCCAGAGAATGTAATACCGCTGCCTGCGGTAGACATATCAAAGACAGCGTCTCCGATCACAATAGACGGGAATCTTGATGACCCCGGATGGAAGTCGGCAGCGCAGATAGAGTTGAGCTATACTCCCAATGGCGGACCAGCGCCGGTGCGAACCACGGCTTTACTTACTTATGATGATACGAATGTGTATATAGGTTTTAATGCCACAGAGCCGTTGGCGGATAAGATCAAGGCGACGGTAACCAAGCGGGACGGACCGACTTTTTATGATGATTCAGTGGAGGTATTCGTCGATCCCACGGACCAGCGACGGACATATTATCATCTGTCGACCAACACGCTGGGAACGATGTTCGACCAGAAAGTATTCAATCCCGGATGGAACGGCAATTGGCAAACTATGTCCAGGGTTAGTGCTCAAGGTTATACAACAGAGATTGCCATACCATTTAAGACGCTGGGGGCAAACTCGCCAACTCCGGGGACGAAGTGGGCTCTAAACCTTACGAGGAACAGGACGACAACCGGCACTGTGGAGTATATCACGTGGGCAGTTCCATACGGCAGTTTCCACAGCCCGGACAGGTTCGGAACAGTGGTGTTTCGATAGTATAGATATGACAATGGGGCCGGATACCTCCGACCCCATTAACATTCATCTGTTTTAAGTCAGGCTACTTGCGCCCAACACAGAGCATCGCGGCCAGCACGACTTTCACTGCGTCCACTCCAATAAACGGCGCAGCACCAAATATCCATGCAGCAAACCCGGGAAATGCAGACCCACCCCACACAGCGAGCCATCCCGCGCCAAAGGCGTAGATCACTCCAACGCCCATCAAACCACCAATAACAGCGGGCGCAAATGAGCGTCTGGGCGATGATTCGAGAAGTCGTCCGACGACATAAGCCGCACAGATAAACCCGATCAGGTAACCAGCGGTAGGTCCAGCCAGGACAATCGGACCGGCTTTGAACCCCGTAAAAATAGGCGCACCCATCAGACCGGCAACCAGGTATTCGATCTGTGACAGCGCTCCATATTTACTGCCCAACACCATTCCGCAGCAGATAACCGCAAATACCTGCGCCGTAACAGGCACGGGATTGCCGGGCAGATAGAATGCAACTTGCGCGCAAACAGCAGTAAACGCCGCTCCGATAAGTGACGCAACCACAGCGCGGCGACCGCTAAGGGTTCGTGTTTTGACTTGAGTCAGAATATGCATTTAATCCACTCCTAAAATCAAGCATGCGAGCAATATTTTATCATATAAGATGTAAAACGAGAAGGCTTGGGCAGTACAATGAATAAGGCAGCGTGGCATCCGCACCTCGCTGCCTCTTAACATCCTGTATAATTGCTGCATCCCTGCTTATTTTTTGCGAAGTCTCTTAGTTCCAACTATGGCGCTGAGTCCCAGCGAAGCAAGCACAAAACTCATCGGTTCAGGAACATCCGGTTGGACTGAGGTTGTTATAGTAAAGTCGACTCCACAGTTATTGTAATGGCAATCCGGATCAATTCCAATGCCGAAGTCACCGTCGGAAAGCCATGAAAGACTGGTCATAGGTACGTCAAAGGAAATAGTATCAGAACAGAACCATCCGTCAGGATCGCTCCAAGTTCCCAGTTCTATACCCTGTCCAGCGAAGTTGTCTCCATTTCTGTTGCTGTCACCAATCCAGTTCGAATCGCAATATTCTTTAGTTATCCGCTTGTAACTAGATGACTTCCCGTTTGTGATAGCAGAATGCCAATTTGCTTTATCAGGCATGCCACTCCGGCCCACAGCCGTATCCAACAGATGGATATAAAGATGGTCATCATCGAAGAGGATATTGTCGTAGATATTGTGGATAGTCAACTTTGCACTGACGATCTGCTCATTGCTAGGTAAAATCCAATCTGAGACTCCCCACATATAGAGCGAGCCGTGAGGTAAATCCTCAAGATCAGCATCAGCAGGTTTGAATGTGTAGCTAGCGGACCACGCACCAACAGCACAGACCAGAAGTCCACACACTACAGCAACTGTCAACAGCTTCTTAAGCAATAATATCACCTCTTTTCTTGTTGAGATATAGCAGCTAAGCACAATCTTATTATGCCAAATCCTGCAGAAGCTGTCAATACTTTTACACCATTTATGTCACATTTATTAGCATGTCAGGGAACCAGGCAAGTTACGCAGGTCGATTATTGACTACATATGGAACATCATGACAACATTACCCGGCAATATTACTTGGCTTTGAGCAGGTAAAGGAAGAACGGAGCACCCAGCATTGCGGTAACAATTCCAACAGGTAGGCCACTGGGAGGCATTACTGCGCGGGAGGCAAGGTCTGCAAGAACGGTGAGCGTAGCACCAGCGAGGGCGGCGGTGGGGATCAAAACTCTGTGATCAGGACCGAATAGCTTGCGACAGATGTGCGGAACTACCAGCCCTACAAACCCGATAATCCCACTGACAGCCACAGCCGCTGAGGTGATAAGGGAAGCGACGGCAATTATAATGATCTTCAGGTTTTCAGTCTCGATGCCAAGATGACGGGCTGTCTCCTCACCCATTGCGAAAACATTGAGGTCGCGCGCGAAAGCATAGAGCGCGACAAGGCCGAATATAGCAAACGGTGCGGCTATGCGAACATAGCCCCATGGGTCAGCCGCATCAAAGCTGCCGAGTAACCATGCCATTATCTTGCCCTGGGCCTGCGCCGGGTCACCTGCTGTGAGCGCGAGCACAAAACTCAACATAGCCCATAGGAATGAACCGACAACAATCCCCGCGAGCAAAAAAGAATGTATAGAGACTCGTCCAGCCGACCTGGCGAGAGAATATACAATGAACATCGCGCCCATTGAAAAGATAAATGCGACAAGCGGGACTCCATATCCGCCGGCAACACCGGCAAGGCCGAGCATAGTGGCAACCCCTGCCCCAAGCGCCGCTCCCGACGAGACACCGACAGTATACGGGTCAGCCAGCGGGTTTAAGAGCAGTCCCTGGAGAGCTGCCCCAGCCATTGCCAGCAGAGCCCCGACTAACAGAGCAAGTACAGCTCTGGGGACACGGATACCCCACACTACCGCGCGATCCAGTTCCGGCACATCCTGCGCAAGGCCGTAACCCAGCACCGGCACGTGCGAACAGACCACACGTATTACGCTCCCCAGCGGCATTTTTTTCTCTCCGTAAGAAACATCGAACGAAAATGCCATAAAAAGCAGTATAAAGAATAGCAGGCATCCTGCAAGAAGACGCCTGGCAATGTTATTCGGTTTGTTGCTTTTTGTAATCAATACAGCACACTCCGCTTCGGCACGCAGCCGAAGCCATCACCTTACGCTTGACATGTTTCGCATCAGGGCACAATTATCCTGCCCAGCTTCTTCGCCTGCTTAATTGACAGTAGGGGGCATTTATGATATCGTACAATCAAGATTTAGTCAGATTTTGACCCACTGGGGAAGCTGCGGGATAAGCCCGACGTTTCCCTTTTTCCTCGTATATTATACATTCGGCTGGTGGAAATGAGTATTCTGAAACTCTTCAACGCAAATGAGCGTGAGATAAAAAAATTCCGAAAAGTAGCTGAGCAAATCAATGCTCAGGAACCATCGTTAAAGGCCCTGAGCGATGAACAGCTTAGAGGTAAGACGGACGAGTTCCGCAAACGGCTTGCTGACGGTGCGATCCTGGACGACCTACTGGTAGAGGCGTTCGCGGTGGTGCGTGAGGCCGCTATGCGTGTACTTGGTCTCCGGCACTTTGACGTGCAGATGATCGGTGGTATGGTGCTGCACCAGGGGCGAATCTCCGAGATGAGAACCGGTGAGGGTAAGACCCTTGTCGCAACGCTGCCTCTGTATTTGAACGCATTATCAGGTAAGGGCGCTCACCTGGTTACTGTGAACGACTACCTATCCAAGCGCGACGCGCGGTGGAACGGGCCTGTTTATCACATGCTGGGCCTCACGGTCGGATCGATCCACGGCCAAAGCGCCGAGAGCAGGGAATCCAGCAATTCGTTCATATTCGATCCGGACTACGTGGCGGACGATCCAAACGGTTGGGATAGACTGAGGCCGGTGAGCCGCAGAGAAGCATATGCTTGCGATATCACTTACGGAACCAACCACGAGTTTGGGTTCGACTACCTGCGCGACAACATGGCGTTCAGAGCCGAAGACCTGGTCCAGAGGGAGCTTAACTACGCGATAGTCGACGAGGTGGACTCCATTCTCGTTGACGAGGCGAGAACTCCACTTATCATATCCGGGCCTGGCAACCGCTCTAGTGATATGTATTATAAGATGGACAAGGTTGTGCGCAGGCTGTCGAAGGACCGCGATTTTACCGTCGACGAGAAAGCCAAGACTGCGATGCTCACTGAAGAGGGCACGCACAAGGTTGAAGAGATCACCGGATGCGGAAACCTCAGCGACCCTGAAAACCTGGAAACTAACCAGTATGTCAACGCCGCCCTTAAAGCCCACGCGGTATTTAAGAAGGACATCGACTATGTGGTGAAGGACGGTCAGGTTACCATCGTTGACGAGTTCACCGGGCGTCTGATGTTCGGCCGAAGATGGAGCGACGGGCTTCACCAGGCTGTTGAAGCAAAGGAAGGATGCCGGGTCGAAGAGGAAAACCAGACTCTGGCAACCATCACCTACCAGAACTACTTCAGGCTTTACAACAAATTATCAGGTATGACTGGTACGGCTAAGACTGAAGAGGAAGAGTTCCGTAAGATCTATGCGCTGGACGTCGCCGAGATTCCAACTAACAGGCTTGTAATACGCAAGGATGTCTCTGATGTAATTTTCAAGACCGAAGAGGCCAAGTTCAGAGGCATAATGCTCGAAGTGCTCAAGGCTTATACTCGCGAACAGCCGGTGCTGGTCGGAACCAGGTCTATTGAAGTATCTGAGCGTATAAGCGAACTGCTGCTCTCCGAGCGGCTGCAACTGCTGGCGGCCACGGTGCTACTGCGTTCCCGCCTGGAAGCGGCAGATGATATTTCCAAAGAAGAGAAGCAGGAGTCCTATGACCTGCTGAATGCAAAGTTCAGCACATTGGGGATTAACAACTTTGGCAAGCTGGCTAAGAAGCTCGGTGTTGAGCTTAATATGCTTAACGAGAAGAACCTCGACGAGCTTGCGACGCTGCTCGGCATAAGGCCAAGCGGTAAACAAAAGTTGTATGAGGCGCTCAAGGAAGGCATCGTCCACAGCGTTCTCAACGCCAAGTATCACGAGATGGAAGCTGAGATCATATCTCAAGCCGGACGCCGTGGGGCTGTTACAATCGCGACCAACATGGCCGGTCGTGGTGTTGACATCATCCCGGGCGGCGCTCCGCTTCCAGATGGCGAGGAGGAGCCCGAGGGGCCTGAGTTCGATATGGCCGACCTCACATGGGACTTCGACTCATGGAAGATGCACAACCCGGACAAATACGCCGATGCGGCTGCCAACCCCAGGACACTTGATGTCGTCCTCAGGGGTGGGCTTTACATTATAGGTACGGAGCGACACGAGAGCAGGCGAATCGATAACCAGCTCAGAGGACGTTCTGGACGCCAGGGCGACCCGGGTATGTCCAAGTTCTTCGTCTCATTTGAAGACGAACTCATGCGGCTGTTTGGAGACAAAACCAACTCGTGGATGTTCCAGAGCTGGCAGGAGCACGAGGCTATCGAGCACGAGGGCAGCCTGGGTAAGGTGCTCTCTAAAGCTATTGAGCGTGCGCAGAAGAAAGTCGAATTGCACCACTTCGACATGAGAAAGCACGTGTTGGAGTACGATGACGTTATGAACGTCCAGCGCGAGACCATTTATGGCCAGCGCAGGATGATACTCGAAGGCGCAGACCTGAGGGCTACGGTGGTCGAATACCTGCACCAGGCGATGGTAGCGGCTATTAACAACTACTGTTCCGAAGGAGTTGCCCCGAGCGAGTGGGATACCAATGGGCTGTTCCATAACGTAAATGAGATCCTTCCGCTGGAGCTTTACGTAAAGCCCGACGCTCTCAAGGGCAAGAGACGCGATGAGCTTGAGGATATGCTGGCTGAGGTCGTGGATCACAGCTATGCAGCCAAGGAACAGGAGATCGGCGTTGAGCTGATGCGTGAGATCGAGCGTCATGTAACTCTGGACTTGATCAACCGCAAGTGGATCGATCACCTGGACGCGATGGATTTCCTGCGTGAGGGAATCGGTCTGCGCGGTTACGCTCAGCGCGACCCGTTGGTCGAATACAAAAAAGAAGCCTACGACCTGTTCCAGGGAATGCTGGATAGCATCCAGGAAGATATGGCCCATATAATGTATCGAGTCCAGACCCAGGAGCCTCCAAGACGCAGGCGTTTGACTTACGAGAACGCAGTGGAGCTTTCCGCCGAGGGTCCGCAGGGAATGGGCGACGGCCAACCACAGATGACTGCCAGAGCCACAGGCACTGCACATATGACAGGCAAAATCGGACGCAACGACCCGTGCCCGTGCGGAAGCGGCAAGAAGTTCAAGAAATGCTGCCTGGGTAAGCTGGGCAATTAAAATTCATAGACATGCTGGGGCTGGATTTCCGAATTCAGCCCCAAAGCTATCAATGAATAAGAGTTATTCGTAGCACCTATTTTGGAGTAATTATGCTGAACTACGAAACTGAAAAAGCCGCCGTAATACGGCGAGACCTCGAAGAGCTGGGAGGGCATCTTTGACCTTCCTAGAATACGGGAAGAAATAGAAAGACTTGAGGAGCAGACTGGGGCACCTGGTTTTTGGGACGACGCCTCGGAAGCTCAGAATATACTAAAACACCTCTCCGAACTCAGGGCCATTATCGACCCTCTGCTGGATTTGCAGTCACGTGTGAATGACCTGCTGGAATTGGCAGAGATGGTAGAAGATGATAACGGGTCTGATGCAGATGAACTCCGCGAAGAATTAGCGTCGATTGAGCGCGCCTACGAGCAGTTTGAGCTGCAAACACTCCTCTCTGGTGAGCATGATTCCGCAAACGCCATTGTAGAGATTAACGCCGGTGCAGGTGGGACTGAGGCCTGCGACTGGGCGGATATGCTGTTGAGAATGTATCTCAGATGGGCGGAGCGGCGTGGTTATCGGACCGAGATAGTTAATAGTGTGCCGGGAGATGTTGCTGGGTCTAAAAACGTTACCGTGCTGGTCGAAGGCAGGAACGCCTATGGATACCTCAAAAGCGAGCGCGGTGTGCATAGATTGGTGAGAATATCACCGTTTGATGCCAACAAGCGCAGGCATACATCGTTCGCGGCTGTGGATGTAATTCCGCAGATTGATGATGAGGTTCAGATAAATATAAACCCTGATGAAATAAAGATTGATACTTACCGGGCTAGCGGCGCTGGTGGGCAGCATGTAAATAAAACTGATTCTGCGGTGAGAATCACGCATATTCCTACGGGAATAGTGGTAACCTGTCAAAACGAGCGTTCACAGCACAAGAATCGTGATTTTGCTATGAAGGTGCTTTCGGCCAAGCTGGCAGAACTCGCGCAGGAAGAGAACGAGCAGAGGGTCGCGGAACTCAGAGGTGATCTGCGAGCCATAGAATGGGGCAGCCAGATACGCTCATATGTGTTCCAACCCTACACTATGGTCAAAGATCATAGGACAAGCCATGAAACCGGCGATGTGGCCCGTGTGATGGACGGTGATATAGACGATTTCATCGAAGCCGCACTCAAGAGTGGGCGAAAAACACCCGATCAATAATAAGGTAATAATATCTGCGAGCGAGAACATTTGCTGTTGAACTGCGTCTAATGTAATTGGACGCATATAAGAAATGGAGTGCTGGTGAAATGAAAATCAGCAGATCATTAAGTATAATATGTTCGATTTTGTTAGCGATGGCCGTGAGTGCGGCTGGCGCGGCGACAGTCCAGAGCAAATCGGCACTGGGCAACAAAGACGTCGCTAAAATGGAAACGGCTGTTGGCGACCTCGCGGCGGACGCAATCCGGGCTGCGGCTCATGCGGATATTGCATTTGTAGCCGCAAGCGAACTCAAATCCACAGATACACCGATACCGGCAGGCAAAGTATCCTCTGATGATATAGCGTCGCTGGTATCTTATTCCGATGATCCACTCGCAGTGCTGGAGCTTAACGCATCTGAAGTGCGACAAGCCCTGGAGAGAGCGGTTTCGATAACTCCTCAGCCGAACCTGGGGTTCCTGCAGGTATCGGGGCTGCAGTTCAAGTTTGATCAATCGAAAAAGACAGGCGAACGGGTAACATCAGTAACCGTAGACGGCACACCTTTGAACGAGGCACGAACCTATCTGGTAGCCGTGACTAACTCCATGGCAAATGGAGCACTTGGCTACTGGAAAGTGTGGTCAGCCGATAACATCAAGAGCAGACTGACAGATACCAGCATAGTGAAAGCAGTAGACGCCTATTTCACAACAAGCAAGGGTATAGACTACGGAACACTGGATCGGATTGGCGCAAAATAGTGTTAAGCATTCAATAAATGGTATATAGTTGGGGTGCAGCGGTCAACCGCCGCACCCCTGATTGCTGTCTGGCTCTAATACGGTGAAGGGAAGGGAGTTTCATCGCGACAGCGCGAAATTTAGAAAACGCGAAAAGGGAGTTGGTATCGTATAACATAGTGCGTCCGGCGACTTCGGCATCAGGATGCCGAAGCAACATACATTATCTCTTCGTCTTTTTCGCTCTTTCGCGTTTTCGCGATTAAATTCTCTGCGATAAACGAGGCGTTTCTTTGCAAACATTCAAGATAAAGCATGCTCTGTTGGTGGGGATGATCGGCTTATCGGCAGTAGTGATGGTGGGTTGCCTGTCGGCTCGGACTGAATCCGGGACTGTGCCGGAGTTTGATGGAAATCGAGCGTATGGCATCCTAAAGAAGCAGGTGGATATCGGTCCAAGATACCCTGGAGCGTCTGGTCATGCTGTGACTGCTGAGTATATTCAGTCACAGTTGGCGCCTTATGCGGATTCGGTAAAGGTTCAGGAATTCTCGCGTACGATACGGGGAAAAGACCTGGGCATGCAGAACATAATCGCCCACTTTAATAAGGGTGCGAGGAAATGGGTGCTGCTCGCGGCACATTGGGATACCCGGCCGATAGCCGACATGGAAGTTAACCCAGTCAAGAAGAAAACAGCCATCCCTGGCGCGAATGATGGCGGATCAGGTGTGGCAGTGCTGCTGGAGTTGGCTAAGATATTTGCCAAGCAGAAACCTGATGTGGGTGTGGTGATGGTATTCTTTGACGGCGAAGATTATGGGCCGGGTGTGGATAATATGTTCCTCGGCGCGAAAGAGTTCGCGGCAAAGCTGCCAGGTAGTGCGGCACTGGATGGTAAACCAATTGCTATCAAATACGGCATTCTGCTGGATATGGTTGGGGACAAGAACCTTGGTATATACAGAGAGCAGAACTCAGCAGAAGCCGCGCCTGAAATAGTGGACAAAGTTTGGACAACCGCAAGCAAGCTCGGTTACAAGGATAAGTTCCTGGATGGTGAGCTGGACATCATGGACGACCACCTGTCGCTTATCCGCGCGGGGCTCAAATGCATAGATATTATAGATTTCGATTACGGCCCTTGGCACACCCTTGATGACACCCCGGATAAGTGTTCGGCGGATTCGTTAAAGACGGTTGGAGATGTCGTGGCACACGTGGTATATGAGGAGAAGCCGGAGTGATAGACTACCACGTTCATTCCGTGCTCTCCGGTGACGCCTCGCAGACTATCCTCGCCGCGTGCAAATCAACGTTGGATGTGGGTGTTGAAGAGTTGTGTTTCACCGAGCATGCGGACTTTCATCCATCAGATCCAAACTTCAACTGCTTCGACTACCAAGAGATCAAGCGGCAGGTAGAAGAAGTAAAAGAAAAGTATGGCGACAGGTTGATCATACGCTTGGGTGTTGAGATAGATTACCAGCAGGAGTATGATAAAGAGATACGGGAGTTTCTGGGCGGCAATGAGTTTGACTACGTTCTGGGTTCGATACATTACGTGAGTGACATACCTCTCGTCGATCATCCTAGACTTTTTACCGGTAGGATACCTCGCGATACTTACGGGCCCTACTTTGATGCTGTCCTGGGTATGATTGAGACAGAGCTTTTCGACACAGTAGCCCATTTGGACGTATGCAAGCGGCACGGAGTGAAATACTACGGTGAGTTTGATCCTGAACCGTTCGCGGAACAGATACGTGATATTCTGGCGGCGGCGATTAGGCGCGAGATGACGATAGAGATTAACACATCCGGCCTGCATCAATCGCCACACGACACCTATCCCAGCCGTAGCATCCTGGAAGAGTATCGGTCGATAGGCGGAACTAATATTACTGTTGGATCGGATTCACATCATCTGGAGCATGTAGGCAGCGGCATCGGCTGTGCTCTGGCTCTCGCAAGAGACCTGGGATTCGACTGCGTGGACACATTCAACCAAAGACAACGCGGCAAGAGGACTATATAAGCAATGAATGATTCAGCAAGCACGCAAGCAAGGAAGTGCCGCTGGCGCACCGTATTAATTGTTGCAGTGGCAACACTGTTGGCGCTGCCGTTTTTGTTGGGGATGTGCTCCATCGGCAGGCAACTACTTACTCTTCCGCGCACTGCGAATGTGCTTATCAGGGCGGAAATGATAGAGTCGTTTTATTTCACACTCGGTTTTGCCCTGGGAATATGGGGCACAGTGCTTTCGTTTTGCTGTGGACCGCGTAGCCATCGACTATTGGCGACCGCTATCACAATAGCAGGCTGCGGCCACATCGCATTCGGGTTTTCCAGCAGCCAACTGCTTCGCACACACTCAGTGGACATTACCAGTGGGATCATTTCCATAGCAGTTCCCGCACTGCTTTGGCTGTTGGCTGTGATCACCATAATGAAAGCTGTGCGGCTCCAAAAGTCGGAAAACACTACGGAAGCGCAGCAACAACCTCAATCTCAACCTTAGCACCCCTCGGCAACGCGGCTACCTGAACCGTAGACCTGGCGGGAGCATCTGTTGTGAAGAATGACCCATAGATATCGTTGACCCGTGCAAAGTCCTCGAGGTTGGTGAGAAATATGGTAGTCTTCACGACATCATCAAATGTGAGCCCCTGCGACACTAAAATAGCACAAATGTTTTCCATAACCTGTTTTGTCTGGGCAACTGCATCCACAGCGGTTATTTGTCCACTTTCGGGTTCAATTGGAATCTGCCCGGAGAGAAACACGAAGCCGTTGGCTTTTATTGCCTGGGAGTAAGGTCCTATCGCGGCGGGAGCGTTGGGTGTCTCGATCTTGTATCGCAAAACTACCTCCATGTATGGCATCGGTATGGTTGGTAGTTATTATATCACAAGTGCGGATGTGCGAAAGAGATGATATAACAGCTCACTCGTGATAAGTACAACGTGAACTAATCACGGCCGGCGCGAAGCCGGCCGTGTAGTTTAAATTTATGCTGCAACCTTGGCAGGTTCTTCAGCCGACTGCTTTGCCCGTCTTTCTACTTTCGCCATAGAATCGAAATCCTTGGCGCTGAGAATCTTGTCCAGATCGAGAAGAATAACCAAGCGGTTGTCCTGCTTACCGACACCGCGCAGATACTCTGAATCGACTGACGAAATAACGGGGGACGGCGGCTCGATGGAATGAGACGGCAGCCGCAAAGTTTCGGCAACAGCATCTACTATCATTCCAATCAACTGTCCTCCAGCCTCGACTACAACTATGCGCGATGCTTTGGACTGCTCAGTTACGGGCAAACCAAATCGCTTGCGCAGGTCGATGACAGGAATAATGCTGCCTCGGAGGTTAATTACACCCTCAACGAAACTTGGAGCCCTGGGAATCGCGGTGACATCCTGCATGCGGATAATGGTATTTACCGCAGCAATATCCACGCCGTAATATTCATTCCCCAATTCAAATACGACCAACTGCTCCCACTGGTCGACAGTGCTATCCTGCATATTATCGCTCATATAAAAGCCTCCCGGTTCTCCTGCCACCTCAAGGGCGGCTTAACGTATTGCATGACCATTACTCGGTCCAGCAAGAACACGGACCATGTTAAATCATGGCACTTTTGAGCCAGTTCTTCAGGTTAGATGTAGTAGTATAATCACAAGTGTACGACCCAAAATGAAAGAACTTCACTCACCACCGATGCAGCCACAGTTATTACCAACCCTATATGATACGCGAGAGACGGTAACTGGCCAGCAGAGAACATAATGATTGCTGCTGCCCCTATACATATTAACGAAGCAATCAATGCTGGCTTGCGCATGGGATTGGGAATATTTGCTGGCGGAATTGATAAGCTCAATTTTTTTCGAATCCGTGAATCAATAAACGCAACAACCAAAACTGCAACCAGTGCAATAGGCCCATACGCCATGCACAACCCAGGGCCGAAATAGTTTACATAACGCTGAGGATATATATGTTTTGCATCTGCCATATACCAACTCTTGTTGACATGGTTATCGTCCTTGTTACCTTCTACTATAAACGCTTGCCTGCCACCACTCAAACAACGAACTCTAAACTTTCCCCCACTAGATGAGCAGCGATTGATGTTATTATCACTCGAAACTTCACGATTCTGGATAGACAGTTGCTTGTTTATCTCTACCTCATGGCCAGATGACACGGTAAATGAGTAGTGAGGATTCTTCTGAAGATAGTCTCTTAACGCCCATTGATATACAACCTTGGCTTTATATAAATCGCTGCTGTTTGATTGTGATACAACCAAAATAGGATAATATTCTGGCACTTGGTTGCGCACTTTAACAATCGCCGATTTCTCATATTTTGCGAGACCCAACATAATAATGCTGGCAAATACACATATATAAAACAAACCAACTGCAATAGTAATTATTAAGTCCGCTAGTTTTCTTAACATCTGCATCACCTGCAATCCTCTCTATGGTAGCATTCCACAGAAAGAATTAACTTCACCAAATGATATGGGGAGTCCTATGGGTACCTCTATTTATTTATCTCATTTCAAAGAATTCGGGCAGTTCCTGGCGGATTCGGTCGCTGGTGAGTTGGGAGCACACGGTGTCCCAGCGGCGGGCGCTCCAGATCTCCATGCGGTCCAACAAACCTACTATAGCCACTTCATCGCCGGGCTTGATGTCGGCATGGCGTCTAAGGTTATCGGGAAGGAGATAACGTCCCTTGGCGCAGGGTTTACAGTGGCATGCGGATGCGAGGAAGAAACGTTGGATAGCCGGTGATGCGCTTGCTCTATCGAGCATTATTTGCCAGCGGTCCGGTGGAAGCACCCACAGGCACCCGTCAGGTCCCTTGGTAATCACGAATCCATCCGGCAACTCTTTTCTGAATTGAGCCGGTATGGATATCCTGTTCTTATCATCCACGGTGTACACAAAGCACCCCGAGAACACTTGGCGTCACCTCTTTTCCCCATGATGCAGACTATCCCACTCTGTGACACACAGGTTTACCCACTTCCACTATGTTTCCTAACATCCCACAGATAAACTGTTCGGCTGGCTGCAATGTTGGGTATAGAAGAGGTGCGACAGTCTGTATAGGCGCCGCGAAAAAAAAGAAGCGGTAGTCTGGAATCAGATGGTCGTATAAACGGTTTCCCCCAGCGATCCGTGCTGTGGTGCACGCAAGATGCGCAAGCGGGCCGAGGATATATCCCAGCCGCAGCACGGATCAACATAAAATCGCTCAAACAACCCGTCCGATCTCAGGGGGCAGGCGGACTTCCTCCTACGCTTGCCCCACACTCAAGGCTGCAGCTTGAAAGTCCTGATCTGGTGCTTCAAGAGCTTTACTGAAAACACATCCCCATCTACAGGCGTTGATGTTGCAATCGGCTTTTCGAACTGGTCCGTCTCCACAGCGCTCTTTACAGGAAGATAAAGCTTCACGCGACAGTTTGTAATCTTTCCCTGAGTTTCGTAGAACCGAAGAACAACTGAGCCATCTTTGCCCGGCTCCCGCAGAAGCCTGAGGACTATATTCGGCGAGGAATGTGTAACATACGAATTAGCGTTCTTTGTGGGTTCAATACCCGATGTCACAACGCGCGCACTGAGCGGGTAGGTCAGCTCATAGCTGCGCTTATCGGTGTCCGCGCCGCGCCAATCACCCTTGTGTGGATAGATAGAATATACAAACTCCTCTATGTCCTCTCCAGGGGTGCTTGGCTCTTCAAGAGTGAGGGTTACTTTACCCTGTGAGGCTTGGAAGCCCTGTTTAGTATCGCTGAGGACGCTCACACCATAACCGGAGGTCGACATATCCAACCACTTCACTCCGCAGATGCCGGTATTCCCACCATTCCACTCCGTGCTGCCGAGTTGGTTACCAAGAGTCTTTCTAGCCGCGCTGAGGAATGTGGAGAAGACGACTTCCAGCACAGATTTATTCTTGCTCACTCCCCAATCCCAGTCCACTGTACTGCGCATATCGACACGTGGAACGCTGTCATAGAGCTTGATCTCCTGGGTGAAACGTGAATCACCGTTCTCGTGATCGAAGGTAATAAGACCAACAGCAGGTCCCCTCTGCATCACTACAACCTCGCTCCCACCGACCAGCTTTTTAGTACCGTTCCCTTTGGAGCATACTTGAAGCAGCGCCAACGCCGAGCCGTAAGGCACCACATGGCGATTGTTCACCTTGTCGAGAATGTCACTAATGACGCCAAGGGTAGAATCGACTTGCACGCGGAAATATTGATTTTCGACAGTAGAAGCGCTTGTCTTTATGGGATTACCGAGTGGGTTCGGGATACGCTTGGCCCAATAAACTTTACACCCGAGAGGCGGGACCTCGCGCGCTGTAAACTGCAGCCGGTCACCCATGTTCTGCCCCGGCACTACCTTACCTTGCTCATCTACCAAAGCCACATAGGGATTCTCTCCGGGAAATGGCGAATCCGCATCCACCGGCCCTGTGCGTGACCACGACAGAGGGTTGAACACGACTATTGGCACACCGCGCGCAGCATCACGTGCGGGCGCAGCCAACAGACAAGAGGCATTACACCAAAACAGTAATACAAGTATGATAAAGTTTAATAATCTCTTGTTATACAAAGTTTCACCATCCCGACCATTTATAACACTAGAGAATGATTCCATACCTTAACATATTAAATCAATTCCGTATTGTCAATTAACCGAGTGGCCCCTACCCTGACAGCAAGCAGAACTACAGCAAGCCGCTCAATATTTCCGATTGGCTGCAACGTTTCTGAGTCCACAACCGCCACGTAATCTATTCTGGCAAGCGGTTCAGCTTTGATCAAGTTTTCTACTAATAGTTGGATAGCCTGCGTATCTCGCTGGCCTGATTGATATGCATCTCTGGCGGCTGCAAGCGACTTACTCAATACCAGCGCGGCTTGACGTTCCTCTGGGCTGAGATACCTGTTGCGAGAGGACATAGCAAGACCATCCGGCTCACGCACCGTATCCACAGGGACGACTTGCACATGTGCGTTCAAATCATGAACCATCTTGCGGATCACGACGAGCTGTTGATAATCTTTCTTTCCGAAGAAGGCATAATCAGCGCCTGTTATGTTGAATAGCTTGGTGCAGACAGTCGTGACCCCGCGGAAGTGTATTGGCCTGCTAAGGCCCTCAAGAACCTGCGTAGGGCCGTTTACATCCACCCACGAGTCGAACCCCTCGGGATACATCTCCGACGCCGATGGAGCAAAGACGAGGTCGACTCCGGCCTCTCGACACTTGTCGGCATCTGCATCAAGAGTGCGAGGATATTTATCAAAATCCTCGTTGGGACCAAACTGTGTAGGGTTCACAAACACGCTTACAACAACAAAACCGCACTGCTCGCGAGCGCGGCGGACGAGGGTTATATGCCCCTCATGCAGAGCCCCCATAGTCGGCACCAAGCCGATACTTAGCCCCTCACTCCGCACAGCAGTCACAGCCGCCTGCGCTTCTTCGACAGTATGAACTAACTTCACTATTATGCCTTTCTTGCCTGATTTCTTATCACTTCCGCACTGGGAACCGGCCCTCTTTCACATCACTATTATACGCGCTGAACGCATCCAATGTGGCTTGCCAGATATCAGCATAGAGCTTCACGAACGACGGCCGAAACTCCCTGTACAACCCGAGTATGTCGTGCATCACCACCACTTGACCATCGCAGTCAGGACCGGCGCCAATCCCAAAGGTAGGAATATCCAGGCTGTTGGTGATGTTGGCAGCAAGATCAGCGGGAATGGCTTCGAGAACAATACCACAAACACCCGCATCCTGCAGGTCCAATGCGTCACTTTTCACGCGGGCAGCGCTGTCGGCGTCCTTGCCGACTTTTTTCCTAACCCCACCCAACTGATGCACAGACTGCGGAGTCAGACCCACATGGCCCATCACTGGTATACCTGCGGCAATGATCTTGCGTATAGCGCTCAGATACGCCGCTCCCTCCAGCTTCACAACTTCAGCGCCGCTTTCCCGAACTAATCGCCCGGCATTGCGAACCGCTTCTTCATCACTGACCTGATATGACATGAAAGGCAGGTCCGCCACAACCAACGCCCTCTTTGCGCCCCTGGCGACTGCTGCTGCGTGACTAATTATATCCTCCATAGTCACCTGGAGTTCGTTCTTATATCCGAGAACCACCCTGCCCAGACTGTCTCCAATAAGTGCAATGTCTATCCCCGCCTGGTCGACCAATTGGCCCATCGGATAGTCATACGTCGTGAGCATGGATATTTTTTCACCCCGCATCTTCATTGCCCTCAGTTCGGGGGCGGTCATCTTGCGTCGTTCGTCCATAGTTAACCCTCTATTCATTAAGCGGCCTGAATGCCGCGCCTATATACCATCCAATAAGCATCGACAGAAACGACACGTTTCCGCCAAATAAAAGCACCTGCAGCCTGGCTTCCGGGAGATAGGTCAAACAGGATAAAAATACCACTCCGAGCACGCAGGCGAACACGGTCAACACCGACTTCGATACGCTCCACTGCATCAAACTGATTAGCAAATAAAGTACCGAAGCGCCCAGAAAGAAAAACCCGGACCCGATAAGCAGCACCAGCCCCGCAGGCACCAGCACCCAGTTCGATCCACCTGCATCGAATACCAGTTCTTCATCCGGGTGGTTCACCATGCCATTAATTGACAGCAGCAATCCAACGACCACCGATGAGGCAGCCATCAGACCTACGAGGTTCCAACTCCACAGTGAAACATAGGGTATATAATAACCTAACCACGAAACCGGCTTACCCGGAAAAACTCCTATAAACATTATAAGGCAGAATGCTACAGCCCACCAGACCATATTTACAGCAGCAGCTCGCGCGGGGTTTCCAACAGTGCCATGCCTGGTGTCCGTATTTGAAATCTGCTTGCCCATCAAGTCCATCAGCTTTTTCTCGGCATCATGGTCTGCCGGATTGTATTGCATGGCATAACTGTAGGACCTGATGGCAGCGTTTATCCTGCCCTGGGCACGGTAAATATCGCCGAGGATGGAGTGCGCCTTTGCATTGCGAGGATCGATGTGCAGCGCCTCTTTACAGTGAGATACCGCCTCATGAAAGCGCTTTTGGATGAAAGCAAATTGCGCATCTGTGATGTGCTTAGTAGCAGTGTCGGTCGAATGCGGCCGGGGGCGCGTCTGTTCAGCGGATTGCGCTGCCGCACGTGCGGCAGCACGCTCGGCTTGCTGGCTCAACTTGTTATCATATTCTCTGCGGGATATGGGGTCGCTCAGAGTCTGATAAGCTTCGTTGATCTGTATGAACAGCCTGTGGGCCAGTGCCTTGTCCTGGGCGACGTCGGGATGATACTTACGCACGAGCTGTTTATAGCGCCGCTTGATCTGAAGCAGCGGCGCATCCTTGGGCACACCGAGGATCTCGTAATAATTGCGCGCGGTCCTCATCGGACGGAAGATTCCTTCGTGGTGTTTTTCATAAAATCCGAGTAAGCCCCCACTGACATCTGCAGCACGATCCATGCCGCAACCAATATCAATATGATAAATAGAACTATCCCGGACTTGTGGATTGTCATGTCCACTTCGTCGTCCATATAGTCTGCAACCTTGGTCAGGACAACATCCATATCACCTGTCTTCTCACCTGTGGAAAGCATGTCCAGCACTATGGGCATTACTACACGTGTAGAAGCTAGGGACTCGGTCAACTTATTGCCGCGCTGAATACTGGGAATGGCTCTTTTTATGGAATTTCCGATGAAGACATTTGCGCAAGCGTCGGCAGAGATGTCGACTGCCTCAGCCATCGACATTCCGGCGACGTATAGAGAAGATATCGCCCGGCAAAAACGGGATATGGCGATTTTGTGCGCCATCATGCCCAGGACCGGAGGCTGTATTTTGATGACATCCCAAACCATCCTGAACGCTTCGATCTGCAGCAGGAATTTCAACGCCACAAAACCAATTGCAATCCACGGCAGCCATACCCGCACACTGCCCCACAGGGATTCATAAAACGCATTAAAACCACTGAGAAATAGCGCAGGCACGTGCGGTGTGATAACGATAAAAAAGAAAATAGCGAACGGATAAAACACAATCTTGCTAATCTGTGTACGAATAGATATCTCATACTCCAGATAAGACGCCACGCGCCCGGTCATTGACTCCAGCAGTCCTCCAGACTCACCAGCACGTATTAACGAAATCTGCATGCGATTGAAGACCCTGGGGTATAGGCACATGACATCACTCAACCGGCCACCATCTCGAACATGCGCGCTGGCCTGGGTTATGATCTTGTAGAATCGCCCATACATCCTGCTCCCCACGCTGTCAAGCGCCTCTGAGAGCGACATTCCTGAACCCAGAAGTGTGGTTAATTGCCTGTAGAAAAGGGCCAGTTGCTTGATGTTTACCCCGGTCCAGATTGGATCAATAAGCCATCCACGAATGCCGGGGCCGCGAAGCGTTTTTCCTCTAACCGGCCATATCTCCATCGGGAGCCCACCGGCCTCTCGGATCATCACGGCAACCTGGCGTTCATCAGCAGCTTCAACCGTGCCCGTGCGCGTATTGCCCTTGCTGTCTTTTACCTTGTATTCGAAAGTCGGCATGGCTAACCACCCACCATCCCTGCGGCATCAAATGCCAACTTGATATAACCGAGCAGCATTCGGATACATATATAGCCTGTCAGAATAATCGAGAACCATATCAGAAGTCCTACAGACCACGCCCGTGCAATAGTGCGCTGAGAAGCAGCTTTATCTGCATACGTGGACGACATCTTTGCAAGCACATCGGGGACACTGCCGGATTTCTCGCCCGCATTAGCCATACCGATGTCATCCGTGTCGAATACTCCCGACGCTGCAAAAAACTGTGCTATTCCAGCATCAGGCGAAACCGCATTGCGCGCCAGGCGCAGCTTCTCGGCAATCTCGCTGTTTCTCGGAGTAAGGCTCGCAGCTTCCCACGCAGTGCCCGGCGCTATGCCCGCGGAGTAAAGCCCATCCAGCACGTGCATAAAGCGACAGAGGGCTCGGTAACGATGGAGTTTGCCCCAAATAGGTGTGCGAATGAGCATGCCATCAGTAGCGCGTTTGACCTTAGGTATCCGCTTGATGTAACCCCATATAATCCACGCAATAATTAAGATAGCAGAATATATCACGCTCTTCCACAGGGTGGTCCGCACGTAGGTAGTGATAATATTGAGCAGAACTTGCTTCGGGCCGTAGTCGGGATGATCCATCGCAGCTTTGAATCCAGGCATAAGCAGAGTTGCGAGGTTGGATGCAGGTATGGCAAAAATCAGCGAAAGTGCGCTGATTTTTCCGAGAACACGGCCAATCATCGAGTAACGTCGTTCAGAAGCCTCCATCTCAAAGTCGCTTGCAATCTCATCGAGTGCGATGTCCAACTTGCCTGCAAGTTCGCCCGCCCACACGGATGCTGTAGTATGAACTGGAAAGATATTGGGAAATGCCGACATTGCCCCGGAGAGCTGCTTCCCGCTCTGGAGGTGCTCCTGCATAAAGCCTAGCACGCGCTGCAGTTTGTGATTGCGCGTGATGATATCTGTGGAAGACTGGATTATCGGCCTGCCCGACTTTACCAGCGTGGACAACTGCCGGAAAAATACCGCCAGCGCAGCCGGGTGTACTTCTGACTGCACCGATACCGGGACCATAGTCGCTGAAGAGGGTTGCTGTATGATACCTGTGCGCAGAGCCCCTGCAGTCCCAGTATTGCGTGCGGAAGACTGACGGCCGGATGGGTCCAGGATCATACGTGGATTATAGCCCATACCGGTGAGATTCCGAGCGACTTCCTGTTCGCTGCCCGCGTTCATCACACCGCGAAGAACTTTTCCTGTTTTATCTTCAGCTTCGTATCTGAATAGCGCCAATCTAGAGCTCCAATTTTACACATCCATAGTACATATTAAAAATCGTGAACCTGTGCGGCGGCTTCTTTTGCAGTCAGACCGTTTGGGAGTTTCAGCTCAGGTGCGATCTCCGCCAATGGGATCACCACAAACCCACGCTCCATCATCCTGGGATGCGGGATGATAAGGTCATCCCTGCTCATCTCCACTCCCTCATACATAATTATATCTATATCTATGACTCTTGGACCCCATCGGATTGTTCGCACTCTGCCCATCTTTGCTTCAATTGAATGGCATAAATCCAGGAGTTGGCTAGGGTCCAAACTCGTCTGAATAGCAATCACTGCGTTAAGAAAATCGGGCTGGTTCTCAAGGCCGACTGGTTTGGTCACATAAAACGATGACACAGCCGTCACCGCGCACGATGGGTCCTCATCCAGAAGCCTTATAGCCTCGCGAAGGTTGCCATGCGTGTCACCGATATTTGCACCAAGTGAGATATATGCAGTCTTCATATCCATTGTTCTACCCGCCCAATTATAACACATCGGATTGAGGTGATGTGAGGCTTCGTCTCAGTCCTAACACACGGGTAAACTGACAATGAGGACACCGTTCCTTGAGGGGAGAATACAGCAATGCTGATCAATATATTAACAGCCGTAGTAATCTTGGTCACAGCGGCCGCAATGCCAGCAGTGGCGCAGCCAGGCACACCGGCAAATCCATGTCCGGTGGGAGGGGTGCCGACAGTAGCGTGCCCTGTGGTAAATGATGCAGTAATTCAGGCCATAGTGGCCTCACGGGTCGCGGGACTGGTGGAGGGGCCGGGAGACTTTATCAAGGTGCAGTCGCAAAACGGAGTGGTGACACTCACCGGCCAGGTGCAAGATGACAGGCAAAGAGAAGTCGCTTCGGTTGCTGCGGCGACCACACGCGGCGTGGTTCGAGTAGTAAACCAGCTCACACTATCACCCATCGCTCCTAAAGACCTTGAAATTGCTAGGCAAGTTAACCACGAACTGAGCAGGCAGGCATTTGATACATCGCAGATCAGGGTCTACGTATCTGACGGGGTAGTGACACTTAACGGCTATGTATGGGGTGACTTTGAAAGGGAACAGGCGGGATTGGTCGCGCTTGGAGTAAAAGGAGTGTGGAGCGTTCGCAACAACCTGTTCATGCGAGAGGATCAGAGTGGAATCAGGTTTTAATCAGCATTATTAAGGCTGGTAAATAAATACAGGCTGCAGCAATGCTGCAGCCTGTTGTGTGTATCAATTAGCCTGGTGGCTATATTGCGTTTTCAGAGTCTGGATCAATCGGACCCTCGAGGTCATCGGCATCCTCAGCATCACCGGCAAAATCGTCGGTGTCTGATTCATCAGCGTCCTCAGAGAGAGCACTAGTCAGTTTCTTGAAGACATCGTCATCCTCTTCGGAGACATCTTCATCTTCTTCCTCAAGCTCCTCTTCAGCCTCTGCCGTCTCCTCTACAGGGAACGGGGCGATTGCATCGAGATCCAACTCTTCATCCAGCGGGATCAGGCTCTCTTCTTCTTCATCAGAGCTATAAGAAGGTTCAAGCAACTGCCTTGCGGTAGTGATCACTTCGCCCTCTTCCGAGAGCACATCGATCTGCTTGTACCTCGGGAGCCCTGTGCCGGCCGGGATCAACCGACCGATGATGACGTTCTCCTTGAGTCCGACCAGATTATCGCGTTTTCCTTTAACCGCAGCGTCCGTAAGGACCCTGGTGGTCTTCTGGAACGATGCCGCCGACAGGAAGCTGTCCGTAGCCAGTGACGCCTCAGTGATACCGAGCAGAACCCAGTCCGCCGTCGCTTCGGTGCCACCCGCATTCCTCACACGAGTGTTCTCATCTTCAAAGTCGAACTTGTCGATGACCTGACCCGGCAGGAACCTGGCATCGCCAGCCTCGATTATCTTGCGCTTTCTCAGCATCTGGCGCACGATGATCTCAACGTGCTTGTCGCTGATGTCAACGCCCTGCGACTTATAAACAGCCTGGATCTCTCGAACCAGGTATTCCATTACACCACGCACGCCCTGCAGCTCAAGGACCTTGTGCGGATCGAGCGGGCCTTCAGTAAGGCGGCCACCCGCCTCTACCATCTGACCAACCTCGACCTCAAGGTTACCGCGGTAAGGCACCAAGTGGGTCTTTTTGAGCACCACCGTAGGCACACCGGCATCCTTGACCTTTCTGGCGAACTTTTCGGTAAGCTCGGTTCCCGCCTCATACATAACGTCGCCCGTGGACGGATTAACAACCGAGTCTACAACAACTTCACCAGCGAGCATACTAGGATCGTAAGTAGGCTGTTCGGAGTGAATAACCACTCGCTTCAGACCTCTGGTCTCAATGTCGACGACCTTGCCCGCGACTTCGGTGATAATGGCCTGTCCCTTAGGCTTTCGAGCCTCAAAGAGCTCGACAACCCTCAGTAGACCTCTCACCTGATCTTCCAGCACCTTAAGAACAGCCTGAACCGCCCTTGCGCGCTCGCGCTCGATGCCTTCGACACCGTCTTCAATAGAAACCAGACCGCGCCTGATATCCTCGTGCAGGTCTCTCAGGGATTCCTGCTTTTTCTTCTTAACGTCCGCAACACCAGTGAGGTACTTACCAGCAACACCACCGGTGTGGAAGGTTCTCATAGTAAGCTGCGTGCCCGGCTCACCAATCGACTGCGCCGCGATAATACCAACCGCGGTGCCTGCATCAACAGGCTTACCAGTGGCCATATCACGCCCGTAGCACGAGCTACAGATACCCTGCCTCAACTCACAAGTAAGCGGTGAACGAACACCGATCTTCTGAAGACCAGCGGCCTCGATTGTTTTAGCTACGACATCATCAATGATCTCGCCAGCCTTAACAATTGGCTCGCTCTCGCCCGGCAGATAGATATCATCAAGAGCAGTGCGACCCTTGAGGCGATCACCGACCGTCTCGATCACTTCGCCCGACTCTTCGATAGTCGATACATACACGCCGTTCGTAGTGCCACAATCAACACCGCGCACGATAACATCCTGAGCAACGTCAACGAGCCTTCTGGTCAGGTAACCGGCGTCTGCTGTTCTAAGAGCAGTATCCGCCAGACCCTTTCTCGCACCGTGTGTCGAGATAAAGTACTCGAGAACGTTGATGCCCTCATGGAAGTTCGACTTAATAGGTAGGTCTTCGATGAGGTTCCCGAACGGGTCACTCATGAGTCCTCTCATACCAGCCAACTGCGTGATCTGTCTCGTGCTACCTCTCGCTCCCGAAGTCGTGATAATCGAGATCGGGTTAAATGTATCGAGTCCGGTGAGCAGCGAGTCTGCAACATCCTCCGCCGCCCGGGTCCACAGCTCGAGAACCTGCTGTTTGCGTTCGGCCTGAGTTATAAGGCCACGGGTGTAATCGCGGTTCTTTCTCGCAACCTGCTGCTGCGTGTGCTCGACGATTTCGTCGCGCCTCGATGGGATGTCCATGTCTGTCATCGAAATCGTGATACCCGAGAACGTGGCATAACGGAAGCCAAGCGCCTTGATGTCGTCCAGCAACTTGACTGTTCTCTCGTGCCCGTTCTTTTCGTAGCACTCCGTGACTAACCTGGACATGGTCTTCTTATCGATTTCCTTGTCCAGATAGCGCATATTCGGCGGCAGGATATTGTTGAAGATCAACCGTCCAACGGTGAGCTCCTTCATCTCCAGCTCGTCGTTATCCCACGACTTCGGCAGTCGCACACGGATCGGTTGGTGAATATCCACCTGACCGCTGCTGTATGCCAGAAGCGCGTCTTCCTCATTCGAGAACGCTTCAGGAACATAATCGTCCGGAAGGTTCTTATGCTTCATAGTCAGGTAGAACGAACCCAGAACGATGTCCTGCAGCGGAGCGACGATCGGGCGTCCATCAGCAGGCGAGAACAGGTTGTGAGTCGAGAGCATAAGAATTCTCGCCTCAGCCTGTGCCGATGCTGACAGAGGCACGTGCACCGCCATCTGGTCACCATCAAAGTCCGCGTTGAACGCGTGGCACACCAGCGGGTGAAGCTGTATAGCCTTGCCGTCAACAAGTATGGGCTCAAACGCCTGGATACCCAGCCTGTGGAGGGTAGGAGCACGATTCAGCATAACCGGATGCTCGCTGATAACGTCCTCCAGCGCATCCCATACCTCTGGTTTCATCCTATCGATCATTCGCTTAGCGGTCTTGATGTTGGACGTGTACTTCTTCTCCACCAGCGTCTTCATAACGAACGGCTTGAACAGCTCAAGCGCCATTTCTTTAGGAAGACCGCACTGGTGCAGCTTCAGCGACGGGCCAACAACGATAACCGAACGTCCGGAGTAGTCGACGCGCTTGCCGAGCAGGTTCTTTCTGAACCGCCCTTCCTTGCCCTTGAGCATGTCTGAAAGCGACTTCAGCGGCCTGTTGTTAGAACCGACCACCGGTCTAGTGCGCCTGCCGTTGTCGATCAACGCATCGACAGCTTCCTGCAGAAGCCTCTTCTCATGGTTGATGATCGACTCAGGAGCACGTATCTCCGTGATCTTCTTCAAACGGTTGTTCCTGTTGATGATCCTTCGGTAAAGATCGTTCAGGTCAGAGGTAGCGAATCTGCCACCATCGAGCTGAACCATCGGCCTGAGTTCCGGCGAAATCACCGGTATACAGTCCAGAATCATCCACTCGGGACGGCTCTTGGAGAAGATGAACGCCTCCGCAACCTCAAGCCTCTTGATGGCCCTGGCCCTCTTGGGACCAGTGGTCTGCGAAATCTCCTTACGGAGTTCGCGTGCAAGTTTCTCAAGGTCGATCTCAGAAAGCAGCGACTTGATAGCCGAGCCTCCAAGGCCAGCCCGCAGAACATCGTGCAGGTCGATTTCGAGCTTATCAGCAACGATCTCGATCAGCCGCTCCAGGGCACGGTACTGGTCTTCAGTGACCAGTTCCTGCCGCTGCACGGTTTCCAGGAGCTTGAGTGTGCCGTTCATCTCTTCGATGTGATCGGCAGCGTCGCGCTCTTCCTGCCTGATGCGCTCATTGAGCTTCTTGGTTGCATCAGCTCTCTTTTTGTCGTCCCAGTCAACGTTCTCTTTTTCGTCCTTAGCGGCATCCTTGCGCAAATTAGCGATGTTAATATCACGCTGCTCGTTGATCTCCTCAACGGCAGCATTCACCGCACCGCGAATCTCGTCCAGGTGCTCGTTGATCTTCGGGCGATCAATATAAACCACTATATAAGACGCGAAGTAGAGAACCCGCTCCAAAGGTCTGGGAGACATATCCAGCAGCAGCGCCATCGGACTCGGCACACCCTTAAGATACCAGATGTGCGATACCGGTGCGGCCAGCTCAATATGCCCCATCCGCTCGCGCCTGACTTTGGACCGAGTAACCTCGACCCCGCAGCGGTCGCAGACGACGCCCTTGAACTTAACCTTCTTATAACGCCCGCAGTGGCACTCCCAGTCCTTTACCGGACCGAAGATCCTCTCGCAGAAAAGCCCATCGCGCTCGGGTTTGAACGTTCTATAATTAATCGTCTCCGGTTTCTTAACCTCGCCGCAAGACCAGGCACGTATATCATCCGGAGAAGCAATCCCTATTCGGATTTTATCGAATGTAGTTGCGTCAGCCATTAAGGTCCTCCCTCAGTTCCAGAACTCTTTTGCGGCGCTTTGCAGATATGACTCCGCCGTCCTGTCCCTCGGATATTTCCTCTTCGGTGTCCTTAAGGTCAATGATCCGGTCTCTTTCGTCCTCAACAGTGACCTTCAGACCGAGGCTCTGAAGTTCATTGATAAGAATCTTGAACGATTCCGGCACGCCAGGTTCCAAAATACTCTCACCCTTGACGATAGACTCGTAAGTCTTCACACGGCCTTGGACATCGTCGGACTTGATCGTGAGGATCTCCTGCAGCGTGTATGCCGCGCCGTAGGCCTCGAGAGCCCAAACCTCCATCTCTCCGAACCTCTGACCACCGAACTGGGCTTTTCCACCCAACGGCTGCTGAGTAACCAGCGAGTAAGGTCCGGTAGACCGGGCATGTATCTTGTCCTCGACCAGGTGGTGGAGTTTGAGCATGTAGATGTAACCAACAGTTACGTCCTGGCTAAACTGCTGACCCGTTCGTCCATCAAACAGCATACTCTTGCCTGTCTTCTCACTAAGACCCATACGCCTCTGGGCGTTGATCTCAATAGCCTTGACAAGAGTCTCATAGTCATAATCAGCCGGAACTTTATCGCCGATGAATGGGATCACAACCGGTGTGTCCTCAACATCGTCTTCGTCTTCGTCTTCGACCTCATCCTCGAATTCTTCGTCTTCCTGAGCTTCGAGCCTGGCTTCATTCTCCCTGCGTAGCTTCTCCGACAGCGCCTCTCTCAGCGCAATCGGGTCTTCTACAACTTCAGGGCCCGCAAGTTTGAAGCTCAAAGTCTCCAGATCAGCGGCGTCCAGTGCTTTCATCGACTGGCGAATCCGATCAACCGAGTCATTGTAAAGGTCGATTATCGGCTGAATCACTTCGTCTATCTTATCCGGTCCAGCCTCACTGAGACCGGAAAGTATATGCCTCACCGCGGAATCCACCTGCTTATCGGTGGCAACCTCGGTGCCAAAACCCATCTCTTTCGCATACTTGCGCAGGGAACCGATTCTCAGTTTCCATGCAAGTATTTCAAGGTCAGCGACGATCTCTCTCTCGGTCGCGCCCTGGAATATCGGGTTCCGGAAGGTGCACCCGAGGTGCTTTCCAGCCAGTCCCTGATGTGTCTCCAAAATCTGACCGATGTTCATTCGGCTCGGAACCCCGAGCGGGTTCAGAACGATATCAACCGGCGTCCCGTCAGGCAAGAACGGCATGTCCTCTTCCGGTAAAACCTTGGAGATAACACCCTTGTTCCCGTGGCGGCCCGCCATCTTGTCGCCTTCCATAACTTTGCGCTTCTGAGCGATATAGACCCTCACAAGCTGGTTCACGCCTGCAGGCAGTTCATCGCCCGGCTCACGAACCAGTTCGCCATCGCATCGCTCGCACAGCATCCTCTCCGGCTTCTTGCTGAAATCGAATATGGCCTCGCACCGGCTGCACTTATACTTGAACCGGCTGAAGACCTTCACATCAACAATCGTTCCGGTTTCACCATGCGGCACTCTGAGCGAAACGTCCCTGGTTTCTTCAGCTTTCTTACCGAAGATCGCTATGATAAGCCTTTCCTCGGCAGTCAGCTCACCCTGGCCCTTAGGAGCGACTTTACCAACCAGAATATCCTCAGGTCGAATCTCAGCGCCCACGCGTATGATTCCGTTGGAGTCCAGATCCTTGAGCACGTCTTCGCCGACGTTCGGGATGTCCCTGGTGATCTCCTCAGGCCCCAGCTTGGTATCGCGAGCCTCAGTCTCATACTTCTCGATATGGACCGATGTAAATACATCGTCCTTCACCAGCCTCTGGCTGAGAAGCACGGCGTCTTCGTAGTTGTAGCCGTTCCATGGCATAAACGCGACCAGGATATTCTGGCCAAGCGCAAGCTCGCCACCGTCGGTACACGGTCCGTCCGCGATCACCGTTCCAGCGCGAACACGCTCACCCGGCTTTACAATAGGCTTTTGCGTAATGCAGGTGCCCTGGTTGGACCGGAGCAGGTTGATCATGCGATACTCATCAACCGTTCCATCCTCGGCCTCGATGAGAATCTTCTCAGCAGTTGAATACCTTACGATACCCGTCCGCTTCGCAATCAACACCGCGCCCGAGTCTCTAGCCGCACGGCCCTCAATGCCGGTCCGCACGATCGGAGCATCGCCTCTGAGTAGCGGCACAGCCTGCCTCTGCATGTTCGATCCCATCAAAGCGCGGTTCGCGTCGTCATTCTCAAGGAACGGAATGAGAGCCGTCGCCACAGACATAATCTGCATCGGCGAAACGTCCATATATGTTACCTTATTGGACGGAACCTGCGGATAAGTGTTCTCGTGCCTTACAACAACAGATGGCACAGTGATCTCACCGGTCACCGGATCGAGAGGAGTCGCCGCCGGAGCGATATACTCCTGGCTTTCTTCATCTGCTGACAGGTGCGCGAGATCATTGGTAACCTTGCCGTTCTTTACAATACGGTAAGGACTGCGCAGGAAGCCGTATTCGTCGATCTTGCCGTGGATCGCCATCGAACCGATAAGTCCGATGTTAGGCCCCTCAGGCGTCTCAATCGGGCATATCCTACCGTAGTGCGAGTGGTGAACGTCGCGAACTTCCAGTTTAGCGCTCTGCCTGGACAAACCACCAGGTCCCAATGCGGACAGCCTCCTCTTGTGAGTAAGCTCCGCCAGCGGGTTGGTCTGATCCATAAACTGGCTCAACTGGCTGCTTCCAAAGAAGCTCTTGATACTCGCCGATATCGGCTTAACCGACAAAATAACCTGCGGGATCACGTTTTCAGGATCCAGGCTGGTCATTCTTTCCTTGGCGACTTTCTCCATTCTCAGGAAGCCCATTCTGAGCTGGTCCTGCAGGAGTTCACCAACTGATCGGACTCTCTTGTTTTCGAGGTGGTCGATGTCGTCGGTCGAGCAAGGCACAAGCCTCATCGCTGTTTCACTGTAAAGCTCAGCCGGTGTATCTGAGATCAACCGGTTACCGTTGGGGATAAGGTCTAAAAGCTCTCTCATCTCCTCAAGTCCGCCCTCAGTGATCATATCACCGAGCTTCATATTATGTAGGATTGCCAGATTTGTCTTGAACTTGTATACGCGGCCGCCTGGGAGCAGGTCTTCCTTGGAAGCACTCTTCTCCTCAACTTCAACAGCCGTATCGAGTTCAGGCAATCTCTTTTGGAGGTTTGCCGAGTTCATATGTGTAACCAGCGAACCGGCCTCTGACAACCCGATTATGTAATGTATAATCTTCAGAATGTCTTCGCGGGTGACCGATCTCACATGCTCGGGCATGTTGATACCCAACTTCTTGTTCAACTTATAGCGCCCCACCCTTGCGAGGTCGTAGCGTCTTGTATCAAAGAAGTAAGAGTTCATCAAGCTGGTCGCGCTGTCGCGAGTCGCCGGGTCACCAGGTCTGATCCTGTGATAAATGTCGATTAATGCTTCGTCTACGTCGTGAGTGGGGTCCTGATCCAGCGTCGCATCAATGTAGCGATTGGCGATGTAGACTTCCATCGAATCAAGTTTAAGTTTCTCGATCTTTTTGGCAGCCTCATCATTGATCTTCTCGCCGGCCCGCACAATGAGCTTCTCGCTCTTGGGGTCTTTGATGTCCTGAACGGGGCGAAGCCCACGCACGTACTCAGCCGTAACCTCAGTCACGGTCTGCTTTACACTAAAGAGCTCAAGGATCTCAGCGGTGGTGCCACATCTGTGGCCGCTGGCCTCCACATCTACATTGGCTATCTTAAGGCTGTGCAGCTTCTTGGCCATCTTCTCATCAACCGTGCCGCCAGCCTCGTAGATAACTTCACCAGTGTCCTTATTCACCACATCAGCAGCCAGTGTGCGGCCAAGAGCCTCACTTGCAGGCAAAACCTCAGCCATAGGACACGCAGGCGCAAACAGGTTCAGCGCCCGCAGGAATGTGGTTAACGGGAACTTCTTAGTCTGTGCGACGTGAACGGTAATAACGTCGTTCGCGTCGGTCTCAATATCGATCCACGCACCCGGGCTCGGGATAATCGTGGCAAAGTATAATACACGTCCTGAATAATCTAGAGTATCCTTGAAGTAGACACCCGGGGATCGAGCCAACTGGCTGACCACAACTCTCTCGGCGCCGTTAATAACAAACGTGCCCTTATCCGTCATCAAAGGTAGATCACCGAGGTAAACTTCCGACTCGATGACTTCCTTCTCCTGAGCAGTAAGACGCACCCGGGCCTTAATAGGCGCCTCGAACGTAGTCATATCCCTGTAGCGGCACTCTTCCACCGTGTACTTGGGGTCACCCAGAGTATAATCTAGTAGTTCCAGGGACAGATTGCCCGTAAAATCATATATGGGCGAAAAACTCTGAAACAGCTCTCTTAGCCCTTGTCGAAGAAACCACTTGTAGGAGTCGAGCTGGATCTCGACCAAGTTCGGGAGGTCAATCGCCTCAGGGGTACGCTTGGTCCGGTGCTGAATTTCTCTCATCTGACCCTCCTGATAGAGTTCACACGCAAGATAATATTATACCGGAACCGAGTATCAAGGGTCAACAAGATCGAACCCGTATACTCGTGAATTTTCCACTTTTTGATACTATTTCTCCATTCTTCGGCTGGGAAGCTCTTCATTAGCCACAATTTACGTTACACTAACGCCGAACTTCTCCCAACCCAAACGCGAGGCCGCCTGCTACAATTTGCGCACTCTCGCGACTCTCAGCGCCAAACGAAGCATCAGGGCGCTTATATCAACCAGGCACGTACACGCGCCCAAGGCGCGGCCGCTCTAGCGACCGCGCCCGGGCAATAAAATATATTCGAAAACAGCTACTTTATCTCGACAGTAGCGCCTTCGGCCTCGAGCTTGCTCTTCATGCTCTCGGCTTCTTCCTTGGAAACGCCTTCTTTGATAGGCTTAGGAGCGGAGTCCACAAGGTCCTTCGCTTCCTTCAGGCCCAGGCTGGTCAATTCGCGGACGACCTTGATAACCTGGATCTTCTTGTCGCCGGCGCCAGCAAGAACAACGTCGAACGCTGTCTTCTCTTCGGCTTCCTCAGCCGGAGCAGCGCCAGCAGCGGCAACCGGAGCGGCCATAGCCATAGCGGAAACGCCAAACTCATCCTGCAGAGCCTTCACCAGTTCGTTAAGCTCGAGAACGGTCATACCTTTTACTGTGTCGATCAACTCTTGTATATTCGCCATTTTATTATTTGCACCCCTTTAGGTAAACGCCAGAGCGATTGCCTGACGCGAATTTTCTTACAGAATCAGCGTTTATGCAGCCTGCTTTTTGTCAGCCACGCCCTGAAGCGTGAACACAAGCTGGCTCATCAACTGCTGCAGTGTTCCGACTAAACCAGTAATCGGGCTCTGCAAGCCGCCGACCACCATAGCGTAAAGTTGTTCCTTGGGCGGGATCTTTGCCAGACTTTCGATCTGCTTATCGCTGACTACCTGTCCGTCAACAACACCCACCTTAACCTTGACAACTTTCGCGCCCTTCATAAACTCCTGGAGCGTCTTCGCGGCACCAACCGGATCGTCTGTGAAGACCATAGCCGTTGGACCCGCCAGACCATCGGATAAAGGCGCTGCTGCAGTATCCTTGGAAGCACGAGTGAACAGGGTATTCTTGACTACCTTGTAGCCACCACCCGTCTCGCGCAGCTTCCTCCTGAGACTGTCCAGACTCTTCATATCCAGCCCCTGGTAATCCGTAAGGATAACCGTGCTCTTCTGAAGCATCTCTTTGATCTCAGCTACAGACTCAACCTTTTCCGGTTTTGGTTGTCTTTCACCTATCGGCAATACGTCTCACCTCCTTCTTTACGTGCCGCTGCCCCAGTTAACGTCAAAAAGAGCTGCCCGCCATCTTACTCACCGGGAACAATCCCGACGATCCAGCCTACGCAGACAGCCCTGATCCGTCATCTTCGCGTCAGCCACATTCCGGCTAACAGTTCAGGTGCTCAGCCTCGGTCGGTGCCCACACAGGAGCATTAAACCCTCTCGGATACCAACTGTCTACGGCACGGTAATTAAGCTAATTTATAATTGAGAGTTGAGAATGAAGAATGAAGGGAACGCCCTGCGATTCCGCACGACCTTTCCCCAACTCTTAATTCTTCACTCTTAATTACTTTTTTACTTTCCCGCCATTCTTGCGGCTTCCTGGGTGTCAATTGAAACACCAGGACCCATGGTCGAGCTAACTGTAATCTTCTGCAAATACCGGCCCTTTGCTGAGGCTGGCTTCGCTTTTACCAGTGCATCGATTAATGCGGTAAAGTTCTGAGTCAATTGATCGATATCAAATGAGACCTTCCCGAGCGGCGCGTGAACGATACCGGTCTTCTCGACACGATACTCAACACGCGAGGCCGTTTTGATCTCTTTCACGACTCGGCCGATATCATCGGCAACCGTTCCGGCTTTCTTGCTCGGCATCTTGGCTCTGAGGATACTTCCCAACCTACCAACCAGGTTCATAACATCCGGTGTAGCCAGCAGGACATCGAAATCCATCCAACCACCCTGGATATCCTTAACCAAGTCTTCTCCGCCGACTCTGTCAGCGCCCGCTGCTTCAGCTTCGGCAGCTTTATCGCCTTGAGATATAACAGCAACCTTGCGAACCTTACCGGTGCCGTGCGGGAGATTGGTGTTTCCTCTTACCATCTGATCGCCATGCCTCGGGTCAACACCCAGCTTCACAGCGATATCAACGGTCTCATCAAACTTCGCGCTGGCAGCGTTCTTCACCATTTCCAGCGCTTCTTTCGGTGACTTGGGTGCGCCGTCGCCAACGGTCTTGGCTGCTTCGACGTACCGTTTTCCATGATTAGGCATTTTTACCTCCAAATGCAGGTCCCCGTGGGGATATCGGCTTTCGCCTGCCGCCTGCAAAACTCAAACTTAATCAACAACCTCGATGCCCGCTGATCGTGCGGTGCCTTCGATGGTCTTCATCGCGGTCTCTATGCTGTTAGCATTGAGATCCGGCATCTTTGTTTCGGCGATCTGCCGAACCTGCTCACGAGTGACTTTACCGACTTTCTTTTTGTTCGGCTCACCCGAAGCAGTGTCGATCCCCGCAGCCTTCTTGAGAAGCTCAGCCGCCGGTGGGGTTTTCAGTGCAAATGTGTAAGAGCGATCCTCAAAAATCGTGATCTCAACAGGAATGACACTACCAACCTGGGCAGCCGTCTTCTCGTTGTACGACTTCACGAACTCCATTATGTTGACCCCGTGCTGACTCAGCGCCGGACCTACAGGCGGAGCAGGAGTCGCTTTTCCGGCGGGGATCTGCAGCTTTACAATTGCCTTGACTTTTTTAGCCATCTGGAATTTTCCTCCGAATCAACCTCTCGGATTAACGAACGAAGATTGCAGACCGCACAGTCTTCCTGCAATCTGCAATCAACAATTCACCCTAATCCCTTGGGTTAAAGTCTCTCAACCTGCCCGAAGTCCAGCTCCACAGGAGTATCCCTACCAAAGATAGAGATTAACACCTTGAGCTTTTCTTTTTGCACGTTGACCTCTTCAATTTTGCCGGTAAAGTCCGTAAACGGACCCGACGTAATGCGAACTACATCATCCTTGGACCACTTCACCTTAGGCTTGCGGTCTGGAGCTTCGATCGCGTCGAGAATGTCCTGAACTTCCCTATCCTGTAGCGGAACCGGCTTATTTCCGGATGACACGAACCCCGTGACCCCGGTTGTACTCTTAACCAGATACCACGTAGCCTCATCGAGAACCATCTCGATCAGCACGTATCCTGGGAATACCTTGCGCTGGACTTCTTGCCTCTTACCGGCGCGTGTACGTAATTCGGTTTCAGTCGGAACCAATATCCTGAAGATTTTGTCTTTCAGGTTCATTGATTCCGCGCGCCGCTCTATATTGGTCTTGACTTTATTCTCGTGACCCGAGTATGTGTGTACAGCGTACCACTGCTTGTCTGTCATGCTATGTTGGCCGAAACCTTTTCTACCTTTGGATAAAATTGGTTAGTGTCTTGACGATAAGATCAACTGCCGCTATGTAAAACGCTACTGATAAGATCGTAAAGATAACTACCAGCGTAAACTGGCGCAGTTCGGGCCAAGTCGGCCATGACGACTTGTGCACGGTCTCGACATAGCTCTCCCGGATGAATTTCATCACGCGCCCAAAGAACCCTTCGCCCTTAGGCTTAGCGGCTACCTTGGCTGCTGTCCCGTTGGCCATTATTCCTCCAAAACCCAAAAAATGGCAGGGGCTGCCGGGATCGAACCGACGACACCCGGTTTTGGAGACCGGTGCTCTACCAGCTGAGCTAAGCCCCTGCGCTACCTGAGTTTGTTGATAAAATCTACGGCTCTCACCGCAGAGTATAGTATACCACAAGTGAGTTACAAAAGCCAAATTCCAACGCAATTCCTGGACATATAGCCTTTGGGACCCAACTGATATACCAAAAACATCCAGCTGTTAAGGCCGGAACGACTACTTTGCTTCCCTGTGGCTGGTGTGCTTGCCACACCAACGACAATATTTCTTTAGCTCAAGTCGGTCCGGGTCGTTCCGCTTGTTCTTATACGAAGTGTAATTCCGATGTTTACACTCCTCACAAGCCAAATTGATAACTATGCGGACATCGCCGCCAGCTTTTGCCATTTAGATCTCCAAAATAATGGGCTGAGTGCGCG
>JAJFTD010000024.1 GCA_021373255.1 bacterium | reverse complement strand
GCCTTTCTGGAGAAGAAGAGATGTGGTGTTGGCGCGATTGCCGTGCCAATCGTGATAATAGAACTGACTGCCATAGCCCACAAAATGTCTCACCCATACGGCTTTAACCTCCCCGATGGTCCCCGAGTCGACAATGCCTTTCATCATGCGAAACATTGGCATACAACGCATATTAAAGCCAACCATAAGCTTCACACCTGCAGACTTCTGCGCATTTATGATGCGGTCGCAACCCTCAATGGTGATTGCCATCGGCTTTTCCAGATACACATGCTTTCCGGCAGAGATAGCCGCAAGGGCGTGCTCCTCATGAACAAAATCGGGAGAGGTTACCATTATGGCGTCAATGTCGCCCCTATCGAGAAGTTCGTGGTAGTCGGTAGTGGTAAAAACATTCTCCCCCACCCTCTCACGAAAACCAGCCAACTGCTTCTCGCTAACATCCGCGCCACCCACTATAACTGCTCGCTTACTGTGCAGCCAATTGTTGCTCAGGGTCCCACGTCCCCCGACACCAATTACGCCGATCCGAAGTTTATCCATCAGTATCACTCCAATTGAAATTCAATGGTTTCTGTTCTGTTAGTGCATAAAATATAATTCTCCTTCTGATAATTAATAGCCATATAGATACAATATGAAGTCGCTGTCTAAAGCCCTTTACGTTAGGGGATAGAGTTGATATAATATCGTGCGTAAAGCAACGCGCACCTGTAGCTCAGTGGATTAGAGCATCTGACTTCGGATCAGAGGGTCGGGGGTTCGAGTCCCTCCAGGTGCGCCATTTTTGTATCTAGGGGGGCAGGCGTGCTGACCTCTTATCACGTCCATTCCACTTTCTCCGATGGCGAGAGCTCGATTCACGATATGGCGCAGGCGGCAGTGCAGGCGGGGGTGAATGAGCTCGGAATGTCGGACCATTTCGTACTCCTCCCAGGTAATAAAACCGTCAACTGGAGCATGCCCCTCGATGCCCTACCCCAATATTTTGATGCCATAGAAGCTGCGCGCGAAAGTGTTGCGAGGAAGATTATTGTCAGATGTGGGTTGGAAGCCGATTTTGTGCCGGAAGCGGCAGGTGAACTCAAAGAAATCCTGTGTGAGCACGCTTTCGACTATGTGATAGGCTCGGTGCACTTCGTGAGTAGTTTCCCCATTGATGAGCACGAGAGGCACTGGGAGGCAATCTCACAACCGCAACGAGACGACATCATTCGAAGCTATTGGGACAATGTGGCGAAAATGGCGAAATCAGGTCTGTTCGATATAGTTGGTCATATGGACCTTTACAAGAAGTTTGGGCACAGCGCATCCTGTGATATTTCTGATTACATTCTCAATGCTCTGGATGCAATCGCCGAGGCAGATATGGCGGTGGAGTTGAATACATCCGGCTGGCATAAACCCGTGCAGGAAGCATATCCGTCGGCTATGATATTGCGTGGATGCTATCGGCGAGGCATACCCGTTCTCATAACTGCTGATGCACACACTCCCACTGATATCACACGCGATTTCGCACGAGCAGCGCAACTTTTGTGCGGGATAGGATATACACAGCAGGCGGTATTTGCGAAGAGGAACAGAAGTTTCACTGAACTGCATTAGAGGCTAACATCAACACAATTCACTTAACACGTGTGGAAGGTCTTTTAATCGCGAAAACGCTGTAGAGTTTGAAAGTCATAAGGTCACAAGGTCCAAAAGGTTGCGAAAAGAAAGTTTATAGTTCGGGCAAATCTCTGATCTGGCCCGTGTATACTCATGAGCAATAGGTGTGGGATCAGGAGATCCCATCTTGTCTCTTTCGGCGCAGATCAGAGATCTGTCCGAACTTTAGTTATTTCTTTATACCATTTCGCGCTTTCGCCCCTTCGCGTTGTCGCGATGAAATTCTCTTCTCTTCGATTATATGGCTGCTAACCTGCAAAGATGCCGCGGAGGTATACCAGCATCCACACTCCCAGGGCCACAAGGGCTAGAGTTATCAGTGCAGACTTAGCCTCGGACCATTTCAATTTCCGCAACCAACGCGGGCGAATGACTCGATGAGCGTCCATAACCAGTGGAGTGTTGCATCGCATGCAGTTGAACCTGAAGTGGCTGGTGCTGAAGAATGCAAATGGATCGGATATATCTATCAGCTCACCCATTCCACGAAAATCACTTACCATTCCACACTTGGGGCACTCGATCTTTGTGTCCAGCAGTCGCCTCACAGCGTCCGGCACAGATTCCCATTCCTCCAGCGACAAACCGGTCATGTGCTCGATCCAATCCCAAATCACATCAGGTAGGGCGACTATGGACGGCCAGTCGCCACCATCGAGCGCGGCGCGTATCTGCAGAGCGAATGTGTTGATGCCCTCAAACGGGACTATATCCTTCATACGGAGGGCAACGGAGGTGTAGTCGAGGTCGCGAACCATAGGAGCCCATTTTGCGGGCAGGTCATAGCGCCAATACCAAAGCAATTGCACCAACGCCCGCCCCACCAGAAACATCGGTGCCTGTTCCAACGGAAGGCCATCTCGCAGGTGTTTTGTGGCGGCAGCCTCCACCCATGTTCGCATATCCGGTTTCATGTCACTTCACCCATCATTTGCTTCTTACATTGTGATGGTTGTGGTTGAAAAGGTCAAGCAGCAGCGTCTTGTTCTTCAAGCTCGCCGCTTGCGACCAGTTCCACCATTGCATCAACCACTTCGGGGTCGAACTGCGTGCCCGCGCCTTGTTGAAGGCGGACTACAGCAGCTTTGGGTGAAAGTAATCTATCGGAACGGGCTGCGCGCATAGCATCGAATGCATCGACGGCACTGAGGACGCGTGAAACCGGCGCGATATTATTACCAGCAATCTTATCCGGGTAGCCCTGACCGTCATAACGCTCGTGGTCATGGCCGGCAATGGCGCCTATCGCAATCATCTCGGGGCAATCAGGCAAGCAGCTTAGAACTCTAATGGTCATAGCAGCATGGGCGCGCACCAATTGCTTTTCTTTATCAGTGAGCCGCCCGGACCGGTTAACCAGAGATGCAGGCAGACCAACACGGCCGCAGTCATGCACAAGTCCGGCTCTGTATGCCATAGTTACTTCTTCAGGATAGAGACCACAGTATCCGGCTAAAGATTTGGCATAACGAGCCGTCCGCAGGGAGTGCCCAGCAGTCGCCGGGGCCTTGAGGTCTACCATGGCGGCGAAGATATGCAAAATTCGCTCAGTGGAATCCTCGTTCTCAAGTTCAGACGACGCCTCAAGCTCAACGCAGCACTTTGATATCATCTCCGGAAGCATTTCCGGCGTCATCAGACTGCGGTAGAATTCGCCATCGCTTAACGATTCGATTAGCAGCCGCCAGATATCATTCGACCATGCGTGACCAGTGAGGACAGCAAGTTGCTTCAGACCGCTGGAGAGGTTGGATGAAGAAGTAAAGCATCCTGCCGTATCCACAGAATCAGCCAGCCGCAATATCTGGCTGCCCAGCGGTATGTTGTTGCCAGATCGCCTTTCAGGATATGCACCACCATCCCACCATTCATGATGATATCTGACCAGATCCGCGACCGCCTGCATCCCAGGCAACCACTCTATAATCGCAGCACTACGCTGGGGATGAGTAAGTATGTGCTGATCCGCCATTTGGGCGCTGAGTGAAGTATAGTGCGTGATATGTTGCTGCGCACCAACAGCCCCCAGGTCTTGAAGAAGACCGGCATAAAACACATCCCTACGCTGATCCGGGGCAACGATTGAAGCCAAGCGTTGACCAACTAGAGCAACTCGCCAGGAATGGCAGCAACAGCCTTCCGGCGCGATATCCGTCATATAGGACATAGCCGCCAGGAGATGGCCAGAAGTCATGGTTATATTACCTCTTATGTAGGTTCGTATCAGAAGACATTGCTAGTAAAGCTCAGTGGATGAGCACCATAAGAGTATTCCACATCCAAGCCCATCAACCAGTATTATTAATGGGGTTGCACTTATTGACCAGATCCTTATGACAGCAAACGCAGATCAGTTCGCCGGTATTATGCTATCCGCATCTTTAAGAATGATCAACCGGCCAAGGTCACCATTCTGTAATTTATAACAACTACACGCACCAGTAACCTTGACTATCGAGCCTTCCGACACAGATTCCGGCAGCACAATATCTCCATAATAGACAGCAACATCAGCCGAGCCATCGTTTATATATAGCCGTTTGGCTGTAGTGTCGATATCCATTATCTTTCCACACACACTCACCAGCAAACCGATGTTGTTAAGGCCACTCGCGCCGGTGATACCCTTCTGCCCAGCACCGGTAATATGATTATGGAGATAGTTACCTCCGCCAATGGACTTGCAGACAACCAGTGCTGGCAGCACAGTTTGCTGACCGGTAACCATGGGTTGCTCATAACTGGAAAGGCATTTCTCACCATCTTGAGTGGTTGTAAGCACACCACTCACGCTCACAACGCTGCCCACCTGCGGCAGATTTCCCGCCATCTGTATGACTCTCATGCCGCTAGCACGGTTTATGTCTTGAATATAATAGAAACCATCGAAGACAGCCGAGACAGCCACATCGTTGAGTCGAACAGAAGCAGAGTTAGCCATTCGCTTAGTCCCCACAACTGTGACTCCCCACTCATCTGCGCCAATGTCAACGTGTGATCCTCCAATACGCGCTTCACTGTCCATATCAATCCAGTCCCCACTTACTACTGCGTCGTCGCCGGTGTTAATACAGGGAGAGCCGCTGAGGAGGTGATAGTCACCATTTGTGCGATCTTTGAACATAGGGTCTGCTGATATGTCTGTAGGGCTGGCAGTGATGCCGGAGTAGTTTATGGTGTTGCCATAAACGCAATTATGGCTGAGTGTAGGGATTGTTTTAATCCTGGCGTCTCCTTCACTATTGTAGACACCCACAGTATTGAATGCCACAATATTGTTGATTATTGTCGGACATTCACTAGGAAGACAAGCAACTACTACACCGTTATTGTTTTGTAAGATAGTATTATTAACTACTATTGAATCTGAATTCAAATAGCCATAGATTCCCGAGTTGCTATTTTCAGAAATAATGTTGCTATTTATTACTAGACTGGACATGTAGCAGTAAATACCTGTGGAATGGTTGATAATAGTATTGTTAGTTATCTTTGGACATGAGGATGTGCAATTGATACCTGTATAGCTGTTTCTAACCGTAAAACCGTCAATGCAAGCTAAAGCACCGGTTCTGTATACACTTAAGGTGTTATTACCATTACAACCATCAAGGATACTCTTATTAGCACTGAAGTTGCGTTGAGATTTAACACTTTCTGTCCCTGCAAAGCCTCCATAAAGGTAGCAATAGCTCTTCAGGGTGATGTGCTCATTGTAAGTTCCAGCAGCCACCCATATCTCACCGCCGCCATTGCTAGATGCTGCATCAATACCCGCCTGAACAGTCTTCTTAGCTAATGC
>JAJFTD010000147.1 GCA_021373255.1 bacterium | reverse complement strand
CTCTACTGCCCGCATGCGGCAATTCGCATGAAGGCTTATGAAGAGAGTGCACTCGCTGGCGCTCCGGCTACATTCAAGAGCATAGACGGCAAGGCCAAGCAGAAGGGCCTCAAGTTCACGGTGCAGGTTGCTCCCGAGGATTGTACTGGATGCGGACTTTGCGTCCAGAACTGCCCGGTAGCCATTAAGGACCCTGTAACGAAAGAGCCTACCGGCAAGCGTGCGATCAATATGGTCGCTCAGGAGCCGCTGAGAGAGGCTGAGAGAGCAAACTGGGACTTCTTCCTTGATATCGAGGATAAGGGCTCAGCTTTGTGGGCTGCCAATACCGTTCAGGGTAGCCAGTTCCTGCCTGCGTTGTTCGAGTTCTCAGGGGCGTGCGCCGGATGCGGCGAGACCCCGTATGTGAAGCTGGTATCCCAGCTATTCGGCGACAGGGCCGTTATCGCGAACGCCACCGGTTGTTCGTCGATCTACGGTGGCAACCTGCCGACGACTCCTTACACCACTCGCAAGGATGGCCGTGGCCCCGCGTGGAGCAACAGCCTCTTTGAAGACAACGCCGAGTTCGGTATGGGCTTTAGGCTGACCATTGACAAGTTCAATGAGTATGCCGGTGAGATGCTAGACAAGGCTGTCGAAGAGAAGATGGTAAGTGCGGAGTTGGCTGAGGCGATTAAGACCGCTGATCAGTCCACCCAGGAAGGCATCGAAGCGCAGCGCGAAAGGGTCAAGACCCTTAAAGAATCGCTGTGCAAGGCTTGTGGAACCGGCAAGCAGTTGGCCAGCCTGGCTGATTATCTGGTGAAGAAGTCGGTGTGGATCCTCGGTGGTGACGGATGGGCGTATGACATTGGTTACGGCGGACTTGACCACGTGCTCGCGAGTGGCAAGAACTTGAACGTTCTCGTTCTTGACACTGAAGTCTACTCCAACACCGGTGGTCAGATGTCCAAGTCGACCCCGAGAGGTGCTGTTGCCAAGTTCGCTGCTGGCGGTAAAGCCACAGGCAAAAAGGACCTGGCGATGATAGCGATGACATACGGCACGGTATATGTTGCTCGCGTCTCGATGGCTGACCCGGCTCACCTGGTGAAGACCCTGGTCGAAGCCGAGGCATATGATGGCCCGTCCATCGTAATCGCCTACGCGCACTGCATAGCGCACGGTATCAACAACACATTCGGTGTTGAAGAACAGAAGAAGGCAATCGCTTGCGGTCACTGGCCACTGTTCCGCTACAACCCGGACAAGTGTGCTAGTGGCGAGAACCCGCTCAGCCTGGACAGCAAAGAGCCAACGATGAGCTTCGAGGAGTATGCATACGGTGAGAACCGCTATCGGGTCCTGAAGAAGATCAATCCCGATGCGGCTACCAAGCTGATGACACTCGCGGAGCAGGATGCAAAGAATCGCTGGAAGATGTACCAGGAGCTTGCTAACATGGGCATGTGCGAGGAGAAACCGTCCGGCAACGGCGCCAGCAAGGCTGCCAATGCGGAGGTCAAGGCTGACGCATAGTCAGGCTTGAATAAAGCAGACAAAGAGGCCCGGCATATACCGGGCCTCTTTTTTTACCCTGCAAAGCCCATGAGGCGCGCATTAACTCTTGGCGTGTTCGAGCTCAATGGTATATAATCTTGGTTGGGGGAAAATGGAGTGATTTCTACACTGGCTGGGTTTAAGGCTGCTATTCAAAGCATAGATGCTATTGTATTTAAGGTTGTCCATGGCAGCGCCGGTCACCCCGTAATGGACCACGTGATGCTGGCAGCCACGTGGATGGGTGTTGGCATTATCCAGACAGGGTTGAGCCTCGCCTTTATTATATTTGGGTGGTATCTAGATAGAGTCAACCTCCGCCGGGCTGGTTATGCTGGTTTGTTGGCATTTGCGGCTTCGGGTATTGCTGTGCAGATTGGAAAGTTTATATGGGACCGCCCCAGGCCATTGCTCTCGCTTTTTGATGTGCGGATCGTTGATGGGCCATTATTTACGCACAGCTTCCCATCAGGGCACACTACTACCGCCTTCGCAGTTGCATTCGCATGTTCGGTATTTCTTCCAAGGTTTCGCTACGTCCTTATTCCAATGGCGTTTATCACGGCATTATCAAGGGTATATTGCGGAGTCCATTACCCACTGGACGTAACCTACGGTGGATTGATTGGCGCGCTGATCGGTCTGGCGATGGCGAATTATGTGCGATCATTCAATACCCGAAATCAGGAATTGGACGTCTATAACGTGATGTGAGCCAGGCGTGAGCTTACGCCCAACACTCGTCTTCGCAGGAAGAAAAGCTATCACGCCATACAATGCCGATGTCCAAATCAGGAATTGGGCGTCTATAATGTGATGTGAGCCAGGCGTGAGCTTACGCCCAACACTCGTCTTCGCAGCAAGATTAACTATCACGCCAAATAATGCCACTACCCGAAATCAGGAGTCTGCGGCCTCAGCCGCTCGATAAGTAACTTATGCCTCGGTATTTATATTATGTGCTTCTCGCGGCACTCTGCGCTGTGCTGTTTTTCTGGAGACTCGGAGGGGTTCCACTAACTGGCCTTGACGAAGGCCTGTATGCGGAATGCTCCCGGGAAATGACGGCTACCGGCAATTACCTCGTGCCGCAATGTAACGGAGAAACATTCTTTGATAAACCCCCACTTTGCTATTGGCTGCAAGCGGGAAGCATGCACGCATTTGGAGTCAACTCGTTCGCTGCCAGGCTGCCATCGGCTATTGCTGGTGCACTTTTAGTAGCCTTGACTGTGTTCATCGGCACGAGACTTTCGGGCAGATCCGCAGGTGTTGCATCTGGATTCGTGCTGGCAAGCTGCATTCTCACTACAGGCCTCGCGCGAATGGCTATAATGGACCAACTATTTGCACTCACAATCACCGCAGCCTTGGGATTCTTTATTCTCACGTATTTGGGCCTGATATCCCGACATGGATATGTATGGTTTTGGGCAGCGGTAGGTTTGTCGGTGCTCGTCAAGGGACCGGCAGGAGCTGTATTGATCGGTGCCACAATATTTGCATTTATCGCGATACGCCACCGGTGGGGTGTGGTGAAAGAAGCTGTTCCAGTTCTGGGCATTATTATATTTCTCGCCATTGCGGTCCCGTGGTATGTGCTCGTTCAAAACGAGACGGGTGGGGCGTTCCTGCGTGAATTTATCATCCACCAGAACATCCAGCGTGCGATGGGCGAAGACTTTCACCATAATCTTCCGTTCTACTTCTATATCCCTATATTCATAATGGGGTTCTTTCCGTGGAGTGTCTTTGTGCCGCTTGGCTGGATGGCTCGAGTCAGATTGCGTCCATCAGACAAACTACAAGAAGGTTTCTTGTTCATCGCTGTGTGGATGGCTACAATTTTTATTGTATTCTCGTCTGCACGCTCCAAGCTGCCCAGCTATATCTACCCCATGTTCCCTGCTTCTGCCGTGTTGGTTGGGGCAATGTGGTCAGCGTGCATCAAGAGCGGTAAACTAGTTTCGCTTAGGCGCTACGCCTGGGTTGCTTTAGCAATCGCCGTATTGATTGCAGCCGCAATACAAATTGGTCAGCAATACCTTCGTAAACCCATTCCAGGTCTCTCAACTGTGCTCTTGCTGATGGGTGCATCACTTGTTGTAAGCAGTACAATTGCAGTAATAATGCTTTTCAGAGGCCATGGCAAAGCGGCATTTGCAGCCCTTTGTGCGGGTACAGCAGGATTTCTTATAGTGGCATTCAAGTTAGGGCTTCCCATAGCTGCACAAACTATCTACAATCCTGTCGCTGCAATGGGCCAGGATATATCCGCTAGCGCATCAAAATGCGACGCAGCCTACGCATTCGACCTGACCCATCCACAACCAGCACTTGCCTTCTACGCACAAAGACCTGTGCCAAAAGTGCTAAGCAAGCATAATCTTTCAGAAATTCTCGATCGTCCCGGAAAATGCCTGTTAGTAGTTCAAGACAATACAAAACAAGGCATTCCCCAAGGCGGAAAACTGATCGCAAGCCATGGTAAATTACTTCTCTATGAGTTCTAATACTCATTAAGCTGAAGGACGTATATAACTTCCCTTCAATATGCCCTCAATCTTTTGGACAATGCTATTCATTATTGAGTCTGCCTCTTTTTGTGCGTTAGAATAAGCTATGACTGTACTTTTCTTGCGTAATACACCTGTGCACCTGTCAAACTGTTCTACTATCTCCTTAAATTCACCCAGGTAAGGCAGATGCTCTTTGTAATATGACATGAAGGTTCTGCGATGGTTATCGAGCTCGTTTATATACCAATCATAACCCGGATCATTACCATCATCAGGCTCCTCGTATATTAGAACGCGTACGAAAGCCTCTTTCAAAGGCAAGAGAAGTTTATAAAGGCCCTCAACAACTGCGACTCTATCATTGTGCCACTTGGTAAAAACTATCTCATGCTCAATTACTTCTTTGCTCAGAGATGCTTTCAGCCGTTCTACTTTCCGTGATACTTTAATGGTTAGATATGCATTAAGCAAAACCACTAATATCGTTATCACAAATCCAATCAGGCTTATGACATTGCCCATTATCTCTCCCTACAGTTGAGTTTGCTATGTATTATAACATATAACCATCAGGCATAAAAAGAAGCCGACCCATAAGGATCGGCTTCAATGCATGTATATGTTTAGCAATAATACTTACGCAAACATATGCAATTAGTTCGGAATGCTGGCTATTCAGTCTGGCTGCAAAGCTCACTTTCCAATGGCAATGCTTCTTTACTCTGTTTGCGCGCATCAAGAGCTTCACGGGTTTCTCTAGCGCGTTTTTCAGTGATTGGATACTTGGCAATAAGGACTATTGCTATAAACGTAGCCAAAGCAGGTACTGAAACCGCCAGTATTCGCATCATAAGAATTGCGTGTGCAGTCTGAGCGCCTCCGCGGGCTATGTCGAAACCGGCGATGTTCAATGTGACTCCCGACAGGTAAAACGCAAAAGATGTCCCAATCTTCTGCACCCATGCGTTTGCCGCGCAGAATGTGCCTTCACGGCGTGTGCCATTGATCAGCTCATCGAGGTCGCATGTGTCCATTGTCATTGACGAAGTGAGCATCCACATTACAGCAAATCCTGAACCTATAAGCATATTAGGCAAAAGCTGCAGCACAGGATAAGTTGGAGTGTAGCAGAACCACTTTGATAAAGCACCCACGAATGCAATTATAAGAAACGCAAGAAGTAGCTTCTTTTTTCCGAACCTTGCGGTAAGCATTGGAGCAAGAAAAGATGCAATAAGACTCGCGACCATATATGACGTATTTGCCCATCCCTGCATCACAGAAGCGGGTTTTTGTGCTCCACCGTAGACATAATAGATATTCAGATAGTTGCCGATTGTACCGATCGACATTATGCCAATGAGCATGAAAACTACAGTGTAGACAATCAGCATAAACGGTTTGTTACTCAGTGATTCGCGCAAGCCTTTGATAAGAGGCACTTTTTCCTGTCGCTGAACTTCGTTGCTGTAGTTTTCTCTACCAAAGAACACTGGTATCAGCCCGAATATGAGCATAATAACAGCTAATCCAAGGCTGACGTATTTGCCTCCATCTACGATATCGTGAAATACATCCAACTTCACAAGGGCAAACACCCATGCCAATCCGAATCCAAAGATGGTGCTGAGCACAGCGCCATACCCCATAACCTTGACACGTTCCTGCTGGTCATCTGTTATCTCGAAGCCCATAGCAAAGAATGGTATGGAGTAGATCGTGTATGCCGTCCAGAATAGTATCGATGTAGCAAGCAGATAATAGAATAAGGCGGAATGTCCCCAAGTGCGTGGCACCCACCATATTATCGCAAACAGAAAAGCGCTTAAGAAAGCCCCTATAAACATAAACGGGCGGCGTCTGCCATAACGCGATCTGTAATTATCAGATATCGAGCCCATAAAAGGATCGGTAATCGCTTCCCAGAGCCTGGGAAGCGATAGTGCTATACCGATGAGGGCAGGATTTACACCAAGCCCGATATTGAACACGAAGTTGGCAAGGTTGTTGATACCGTTCGCCATCAAGTTGACTCCGGCGTTGCCCATGCCGTATGCCAGCTTGATTCTCAATGGAACCTTGCTATTGGAATCCTTCGGGTTAGGGTGTGTTGCATCAGACATCGATTATTTCTTACCTCGAAGCTTTCTGATCAATTACGCTGCTGCCGAGCCATACCTTACGGATGTCGACCCAGTATCCCGGCACTCTGCACTCAACACGGAACCTGAACGTGACCTCTTTATCAAGATTCGCAAATTCACCAGGAAGATCTGCTGCGGCTTCCTGATAATTTTTTACGTCGAGATTGCTGCAATAGAGCCTTGTTACTTCTTTGAATTCCCCACCGCCGATACTGGCTAGAACAAACACGGCTATATGAGGTGAATCCGGATCGCGGTGAAGCAGCATTCCCATTCCTGACAGGTTCAGCTTTCCGTTAATGGGCTTCACACTGAACTCAAAGTAATCTTCCGGCTTGTTTGTAACGACAAACCGAACCCTGCGACCGTCATTCTTGTCAGCGGGTAAGAATTGAGCTGATTTGGGCGAAATCATTGGCCTAAGCGAGAGCTTTGAACTGGTAATCTTGGTGTCAACTATCGGTTTATCACTCTCGAATGAGTAGCCGGCTACAGCCTTAATCGGACGAGCGCCCTTGAATGTGCACTTTGTGCGGATTGGCGGCCTGAATGATGGGTTCACGAGACCTCGCAAGCGGATATCATCAATAATTACCGCCTGGCCCTGCTTGCCGGATATACTAATCTCGACTGAGATATTGTTTGTTTTTCCAAATGCGCTCGGGAATTTAATTGATGAAACTGTCCATCCATAATTGTCTGAATCTACAACGTGAGCAACCCCAATATTCTGAAGTGCTCCCTTGTTTGCCTTGGCTTTTACGGTCAGGTCGATAGGTGATTCTTTTGAAGCGCCCTTAAGCGCAACCTCAAGCACGCGGATATCCATCTTACCGGATTTTGACTTCACTTCGAATTTGAATACATCACCGGCTGATTGACGGACGTTATACAGAACAGCGTTTCCCAACCTGCCTTCGACTTCATGGTTTTCGGGAACATAATATGCGAACTTAGGCAGAGTGAGTGAGCTTGCTGTGTAGCCGGGTTCATCGGCGATTGAAGCAAGTGTTGTCTCACGGTCACCGAATGCGTAGTTCGCGAGCACTACGCCGTCAGTTTTTCTGGATGCTGGTGCTGTCCAGTTCTTTATTGCGCGTGATGCGTCGTCTATGTGATTGGTGACAGGTTTATAATCGGGGGGATTACCCATAGTCGGGCAGAAGAACCCGCCCTCGGAGTGTTCGTTCCAGGCATACATCAGCGCTGTATTGGCTTCACATTTTTCGGGGTGGGTGGCTACATAATCAAGGCCGGATGATAGATGTTGGCCCAGTTCGCCGGGTTCGGGCTCGTCGTAATACCAGTCCGGGAAGTCTTTAGGCATAGCGAGAACTCTAGGCTCCCAGTTCGCTCCCGACATAAGTGGCGGCACCACTTTCTTATCGCCTGTTTTAGCCAGATAATCATCCTGTATGTCCTGCCATAAGAAAGAATACGGCCTGCCCTGTGGTGTGCCGCGATCTCTGTAATGGTAGGGGTTAATTGCGTCAATAATTCCTTCCTTGAGGTAACTTGTGCCATTCAACATCATTGAGACGATATACGGGTTACCTACACCAGCGGCTTGGCACTGGTCGCGGAGATACTGAATACTCTCTCTAGCATGCGTAGTCGAATTATCAGAATCGCCGAGTCTTGCCGCCAATTGATCGATACCCAGGAGATAAAGCAGAGGACGGTTATCAAGCACTCTCTGATATGTCGGCTCTTTCATCAACTCAACGTATTCACTTACAATGATTTTCCAGTCTTGAAGAACTTCAGCAGGGTCATGTTTTGTATCTGCAGGTTCCCAATAACCCTTAGTTGCTGCTACAGATGGCTGTCCGGTGATGCAGAAGTTGATCAAGCCTTTATTGGGAGAATTCAGATAAGCCTTAATTGTGCGATAACATCCGGTATCGGGGTCTTTACGTTTGCATTCATAGTTGAAGACCCAATAGTCGACACCGCATGATGAAGCGAAGATAATCTCCTGGTCCATTGCCTTCTGTATTGGCTCTTGAACGTAATCAGGGTTAAACGCAAGAGGCTTTGCGGGGTCACCAGTCTTGCGAACAAAAAATGGGGCACGCCATTGATATCTCTCAGGCGATAGAAACTGTCCAAATTCTTGAAAATAGGTCGTGTATGGGTGTCCGGAGTACATATCCCAGCGAATAACGCCAAACAGCGGCCTTTCTCTTCTTTCGGCTTGAGCGCCGGCACAAAGTATAAGACCTGCGACCATTAGTATTATGATTCTGGTAACTCCTCTCAATCTGAATCCTCCGTGTGATTAATGCCAGCCTGTGTTCTGTACACAGCAGTGTGACTAACTGCAGGATAGCAGCTAACTATGGGGTTGTCAACGGTATTCTTCATAATGGTTTCATGTTAAATAATTGGCGTTTTGTGAGGGAGTGATGGAATATAACCGGTATACGAGGGTGTAAACCAGGGCACAAAAAACATTTTTCTAAGTGTTAGGAACATGCCGTTGACAACCGTTCGGTCGCATGCTATATTGCGAGTGGTAGTGACACCGGAGTGATTGTTACGCAGTGTTCCTATCACTTACAGGGTGGTCATGTTGAGGTTTGTAATGCTGAAAGCAACAAAAATACTTGGAATAACGGCCGTTGCAGTGACATTCCTGTCATTAATCCAAGCAGCATTCTCAGCCGATCATTGGGATTGTGTTGCTGATTTCTCTACAACTAACAATCCATCAGCGAGCGGTGCATGGCTATATGGTTGCACTGACTGGAACACTCTCTGGACTGGTGGCCCGTTTGTCGTTCCGCTTTCATCATATAACACTTCGACAAACGCCTGGACATCTACTGCATACACTACTAATCCATCAATATCATTGGACTCAGGCTCATTACTATTAAAATCAGGCTTGAACTCTTCGCTGGCACTCAAATCCAACGAAGTCAAGCCGGTAATCCAATGGACCAGCCCCGGAATGGGCAAATATCATGTCGTCGCAACATACACTCATGCGCCCGGCATTATGAATGGAAATGCTTCTGAACAATCAGCAGTGCGTATCACCAAGAACTTCACCGATGTCACCTGGAACCAGTGCCTTGCAGAACAAACCTTGACATCAGGTGGACCAAGCTGGACTTATGACTCCATCCTGCCGTTGCTCATTGCAGATACCGTGGAGTTTCAAGGAGCCTACCCGCCAGTCCTCAGTTATATAGGCTTTAATGGAACCCGCTCAGAGAAAAGAATAATGAAGCTGGGTGTGGTTGTGGACCAGGCTGCAGACATGCGCGGGAATCTGGATATGTGGCTGGGAGATGCCAACGGAGTTCAATTAAACAGCCTTGATATTGCGCCCGGTTCCACATTCACTGTCTCTGTATGGTGTCAAACCCCGGATGCATCCCAATTTGATAAAGCTGAATTGCTTCTGGGCTTCGATACAGCGACAACAATGGGCGCATCGGCATCAGCGACTCAGCGCACAGTCACGGCATCAAACTCACCCGCATCAGCGTTTGCATCAGGATGGAGTGCAACTGCAAACGGATTAGGTGGAGGTGACGGAAGCGGCACAAGACCATACGGAGCGCATGTTGTATTAACCACAGCGTCACCCATCACAGCAACAACTCCGATAAGGCTCTGCGATATTACACTTAAAAACAATATTCCGGCGGGAAGCTCCCAAACAATTGCGTTATGGAACTACCCGGGCACAAATGGTTGGAGCACATCCATTAGTCGTGGCGCATACAACCGTTTCGAGTTTCCTGCAGCGAGGGGACTTGTTGTTAACTCGACTATTTCAGCGCAACCGACATCGATTTCAAACATCAAGAAAACTACCGACGGCGGAATGGCCAGTTGCAATGATATGACCGTGACCACCCTCCTTGGTGATTATTTCTTCATCGAAGATGCTACTCGAAGCTGCGGCATAAGGGTCAAGAAAGCCGGGCATCCGCTAGAGGTCGGTTATACGGCGTCCATAACAGGGATTATGGCGACAATGCCGAACGGCGAACGCTATATAGATGCAACGAACGGCAGTGCAAGTGGTGCTCAAGGCAAGGCACTGACACCTGTCGCAATGAACAATTGCTCCCTTGGTGGAGGTGATCTATTATATGAAGCCACACTCGCTCAAGCTGGCGTAAGTAGTGGCTACGGACTAAACAATATCGGCATTCTTGTTCGGACATGGGGCAAGGTCGCCAACCCGACAGCGAACACTAATGAATTTGCCATCACTGACGGCTCTGGAGTGCAAGTAAATGTAATCTGTCCCGAGGGCATGGCACCAGCAGACAATGCTTATGTCATGATAACCGGCATCAGCTCGTGCAGCAGTCTTCATGGTTCAAGGCTGATTATCGTTGGCGACAGCGGTGGCAGCATTCAAAGGTTGTGAAAAGTAATCTGATTCTTAAGGAGACGAAAGGAGAGAGTATCTATGAAAAAAGGTGAATGGACGTTAGCTCTTGCTACGATGGTGGTGGTATTGTCGTTGGCGATGCCCTGCGGAGCTAGCCACTGGGATGCGGCTGGAGACTATTCCGCAACCGCAAATCCAAATGGTCAATGGACTTATGGATACACGGATTGGAACGCCATATGGAATCCTCCGTATATGTCGCAACTCGGCGTTCCCACCCCTAGCGGCTGGACAACCACAGGTTATACCAATCTACCGTGGCTCAGCAAAGACACAGCAAACGGCATTTCAATGAAAGCCGGTTCGCGGGATCAATGGGGGCCAGGCGATCTGCTCAATCCTGCTGTTCAGTGGAAAGTGCTTACTGACGGTCTATACAGGATCGCAGCGACCTACACCGCTTTTCCAGATCTAAGGAACTGGGATAACAACGGCGCATACGAGATGTCCTCTGTTCGCGTTTCTCAGAACTTCTCGAGCAGTAATTGGAGTGACTGCCTCGCCAGCGGTATCGTGGAGTCCAACGGACGCACGTGGGCATTTGATAGACTGATGAACCTCTATGCTGGTGACACCATCGAGTTTCAGGGTGCCTACAATGCCGCAACTACGGATTATGTCGGCTTTGACAGCACCAGATGGTGGAACAGGAATGTATATCTGAATGCCAAGGTAGATTTGATGCCGGATGACACATCGGCATGGACGAATTGGAACGCCGCTTACGACTATTCGCAGGATATCAACCCGAGCTGGGACGGCACCTGGAAGTATATGTTCGATGATCCGCACTGGGGCTGGCCCGTACTCGAAACATGCAACGTTTATGACAAAACCTATGGCTGGATGCCATGGTACGATACTCTTACTACCAAACCTGCCATTACTGTTGGTGGAGATGGCGTTCTTACTCTCAAGCCCGGCACTGGCGTATTCCAGACGACTCAAGGCGTTAACATGCTCTGGAAGCCGGTCGTGCGTTGGACATCGCCATGTACTGCTATATACACACTGGATGTAGTTTATCACCTGACAGGAACAGTGGCATCGAATGTACGCATCACCAAGAATCTTGTTGATGGTGATAATTGGGATACAAAGGCTCTCGCAATTGGCACGGTTTCCGTGGGCAAAGATTATAAAGTCTCGCGCCGACTGTCGATGGCGGCAAATGAAACACTGGAGTTCTTTGGAGCCTATGGTTCCGATAGATTCGATGTAACAGACGCAGACAATAGAGGCGTCACCGTTTCGGTATCCATTAAGAAAGCCGAAGCCACAACCGCGCAGTTCGACGCTGTTCGTGACTTCTCCAAGACATCCAGCTCTAGCGGTAATTGGCACTATGTATGGGATAAGTATGATGCCGGAAGAGGCACCGGTGCAATATCGCCGATGAGCACCTATGGCACTCCAACATTCCCGGTAGGGGCCACTTTTACTGCCTGGTATGACCAAACCACAGCCGCTGAGAATACTCCATGCGTTTCAGATACAAAGTATCCGGGGCTTCTCGCTCTGCACGATGGTTCGAGCTCTGATGGCTGGTCAGTGGCAAAGCCTGTGGTTCAGTTTGTCGCACCGTATACTGGTTATTATTCAGTACTAGCGACCTACGGGCTCGGAGTGAACTCACCGGATTGTAGCGTCGCTGTATCGAAGAATTTCGATTCTTGGTTTATGAACCTGGCTGTCGGCGATGTAACCGGCGCTAACGATTATGTATACAAGAATGGCATGCTCTACCTTACCCAGGGCGACACCCTCGATTTCAGAGGCGCATTTGGCGTTCCGACTGATTTTGACTACATCTCAATGTGGGGTGGTGGAGATCGATGGTATGACAAGGAAGTTACGCTCGATGTAAAGGTAGATCGAGTTGTTCCTACTCCTGAGCTCACTCCAAGTCTCAAAGATGCTCTGATGCTCCCCGATGGTGCAGATGTAATGCTGGACAACGTGTATCTGTCCAGGCCTTTCTCCGATTATATATATGTATCGTCGGCTGATGGGCTAACCGGTATTCGCGTTAATACCCCTCCTAATTGGAACTGGGGAGAGGGTTTTAGCATGACCATCGTTGGTGTTATGTCTCACGACCCGATAACAAATGAGCGTGTGATAGATGTCACCAATGGCAGCGCCCAGGGTGTATGGACTTCTGCGACAATTCCGGTGCACTTTATGACCAACAAGACCTTGGGTGGCACTGCTAACGATCTAATCGGGCAGCCGGGCATATCTGATGGCGTTGGCCTGAACAACATCGGTTTGCTTATCAAAACTACCGGCCGTGTATCAAATCCGTCCGGCAGCACGACTGATTTCACATTGGCTGATGGCTCAGGCGCGAAAGTCAATGTGAAGTGTATTGGCGCAACTGCTCCCGCTGATAATGCATATGTCAGCGTGATAGGCATTATATCATTGAATGCTTCCGGTGAAAGACTGGTCTTGATCAACCGGGACGAGGATATTAACACTATCCAAGAGTAACTATATGTATCGCAGATCCGGGGTGAAAAACCGCCCCGGACCCTGCTTTCTGGAGCTGCATTATTGTATTTGAACCAGTGGCCGGAACAAGATAATTTGCGGCTCCAGAAAGCAGGGCTAGAGAAAATGAATAGGTCACTGATGAGTGATATAGAATACAGGGTGTAATATGGCAAACTTACTGCAAACGATTGTAAACTCAATTTACAGCGACTATGTTATGAACCAGTCGCTATCGAAAGGCGACCGCCTGCCTACTGTGCGCGAGCTGAGGAAAAGATACAATACATCAGGCACTACTATTGTACATGCGTTGAGTGTACTGGAAGAGCAGGGTGTTATTGAAAAGCGCCATGGGGTGGGCTGCTACATCGCCGATGGTCCGAGGCAGGAGTTTCATGCCAGTTACCGTATGCTTGGCCTGATTGTACAAAATGAATCAAGCGAGCTGCCGATGCGTGTGTATAGAGGCGTTGAGTCGATCCGGCAGCGTTTTGATTACAATGTGATGATTGCAGACGGCAGTGATAGCTATGATGCGGAGCGCGCCGAAGTACAGAGAATGATAAATTCAGGCTGCCAGGCCATTATTCTGTATCCAGCCCTACGAACACCCGAACAATTAGCAAATGATTATCTCAAGACCGACTTCAAGGATTTCCCTATAGTTCTCGTTGACCTCGCATTCCGTGAGCAGGGACGCTCGCAGATTATGTTCGATAACTATAGAGCGGGTTACGAGATGACTGAAATGCTCCTTAATGATGGGCACCAGCATGTCGCATTCGCTCTTTGCAACAGCACAAACAGCCACCTCATTGTAAAGTCGAACGCAGAAAGGCATCGCGGATATATGGATGCTTTGCGAATGGCGAGAGTGGAAGCAAGGCCCGAGGACGAGTGGCTAATCGAAGGCTTTGACGCTGGAAATGATGTTCTGATCGATTTACTGATGAAGTGGAAAGAAACGAAAGATCGCCCAACAGCCCTTGTCGCATTGGAAGATAAGATGGCCACAAATGTGACCCATATAGCTAAAGAACTGGGCGTGAGCGTCCCGGACGAACTTGAGGTAGTTGGATTTGACAATCTAGTATATGGCCAATCCTGTCGGCCTTCTTTCCCGACTACAGATCCGGACTTTGTAAGGGCTGGCGCATTGGCAGTGGAGATTGCACTGGAGCACATTTCCGGTCATCTGAAAGAACCTATTACATATATGCTGCCTGCACCTATCGTATTGAGAACCGGGAGAATCTCGCCACGTATTCGTGATGAGCAATTGGTTAACTAGACCAGATATTAGTCGCTATGGATAGAACTTTGTGCCGCTACAAATTGGAGGGTAAGGAAATGCGTTGTAAGAAATCAGGGTTTACATTAATCGAGTTACTTGTCGTGATTGCCATTATAGCGATTTTGGCAGCCATTCTTTTTCCTGTATTTCTAAAAGCTAAGCAAGCCGCGAATACTACAAGATGCGCGAACAACTGTAAGCAGCTTGGAATTGGCTTTATGATGTATGCACAGGACAACAACAACAAACTGCCCCATGCGTTTCAGACGGGTAAGGTAAGAGGAAAGTTTCTTCAGAACCAGACACCACCTACTCTGATATGGGCCGATATGATATTTAAGTATGTAAAGAACTATGATACTTTCATGTGTCCTTCTCATAAAGAGACTTGGAAGTCTGCTCATGAGTTCGGCTATGCGATGAATAGAGACATAGAGGAAGCTCGCACATTCGATCAATCAATGGTAAGGCAGTCTAGCCAGGTTATTATGCTGTCGGAGGCCATATACGAGAAATACTATGAGACTCTGTGGGACCTTCCAGTGCCGGTAGTTCTGGCAAGGAAATATCATGGTGGCCGGGCGTCTTTCGTATTCTTTGATGGGCATGCGAAACAGTTGAAAGTCAGCCAGACCATATTCCCGAAAGTTTTGTGGAACACAAAGGGTTCATACCCATGGCTTCCTTATTGGAGTACTGAGGCTGATGCTCAGAATTATGCAAAAACAGTTGTAAAGTCTGCGGACGGCAGTTGGTGGCCAGGCCATATCGAAAACGACTGGTAGGATAGGACTTCACTTCTTTTGGAGAAGATATTGAGAAAGTATAAGATCACAGCTCTGTTCTGCGTGTTGGTGATAGGGACATTGATGATGGCTCAAGTGGCTGCGGCTGAATCGGCCGTGATCGTGAAACCATACTGGAACAGGGCAATCTTACGCGCAGGGCGTACAGAGACGTTGAACGTTAGACTTGAGAATCCAACCGAAAACCCTCTCAACGTCAGCGTAAGGATAGTGCTTCCACCCGAGCTGAAGCTGCTAGATCCGGCTGTAAAGCAGACTAGTAAATGGACAAAGAAAGCCGTGTATGCATCATGTCCATTTCCGAACCCGGTTATAAAAGAATACGAACTACGCGGTAATTCAACCCTTTCATGGAGAGTTACAGCCGGAAAGCCATTTGATGGCGTGGTAAAAGTTATTGCTACCGCTAACGGCATCGCTACAAATGCCACTGTGGAGGCATCATTCAAACCCGCCGTAATCAGTCAGCCTGCGCCATACGTACCGGAGCCACGGCCTGTTGTGAATCCGTATCACATCGGCATGATCTACTGGGCAAGTTACAATGTGGCTACGTTCGATTATTACGGCGGCTGGTCTATGATCGAGCCTTACCCGGAGCGCCAACCTGCGCTTGGCTGGTTCGATGACAGCAATCCCGAGTGCACTGATTGGCAGATTAAGTGGGCTTTGGAGCACGGGATAGAGTTCTTCTGTTACATCTGGGGTAGGGACTATACCTGCGTTCCAGGACCAATCAAGCCTTCGGAAAACTGGGCTATCGATCAAACGTTTCCCAAAGCGAAGTATAACTCAAAGATCAAATTCTGCATCGCACCTACCTACACGCACTGGATGAGTGGTCTGACACAGTTTGATGGGGCGATACAATATTGGATTGATAACTATTTCAAGAAATCCAACTATTTGAAGATTGACGGAAAACCAGTTATCTTCTTCTATTCGCCATGGGAATTAATAGACGACCTTGGTGGGCCAAGCGCATGCAAGGCATATTTGGATGGCTGGCGGCAGAAGTGTGTGGAACAGGGTCTTGGCGGTCTGTGGATAGCCGTTGAAATGCGCAGCTATTCACAGTATTTCCAGTATGTGAAAGACTCAGGTTTTGATGCGAACTGGGCATACTGTGCCTCGCCACAACAAACAGTGGTTGATGAGGCAGCAGTGCAATGTATTATCGACAACACAACCACTAGAATAAATGCCAATGTCCTGCCTGTAATACCGACGCTGTCGTCTGAATGGGACCCGTCTCCGTGGATAGACTATACGCAATATCCATTCGGTACTGCTGATAGCCCTAAATTGCGTATGTCACCTCGCTATTTTAAGCAAGAAGCAGAACAGATGAAAGCTCTGGTTGATTCTGGTCCATCATCGAGCCCGTTTCACAATTTCGTCCTGCTGGATAACTGGGCGGAATTTGGCGAAGGGCACTATCTGGCCCCGTGCAGAGAATACGGATTCGGTTTTATAGATGCGATTCGGGATGTGTTCACGCAATCACCTGCCGCAACACATATTGATATCCTGCCTGAAGACGTAGGGTTGGGGCCATACGATCAAACATATCTAAATTGGGTTAGTACAAAAGCGAGTTTATTAGGCCAATAGGTCTTGTAATACAGGAGTGAGTAGATCATAAATGCAGAATAAATACGAAATCGGAGTATACTATTTCCCGAATTTCCATATCGATCCACGTAATGAGGAAGTTCACGGCCCGGGTTGGAATGAATGGGAACTGATGAAGCGTGCAGTGCCCCGTTTTCCCGGACATCGCCAGCCGCTTGTTCCTGCATGGGGTTATGAAGACGAGTCTGATCCGACTGTAATGGCGAAAAAGATAGATGCAGCAGCGGATCATGGGGTTACAAACTTCATATTCGACTGGTATTGGTATGAAAACAAGCCATATCTGCACAAGGCGCTTGAGAATGGCTTCATGGGCGCTCAGAACAACCAGCGCATAGGCTTTTCACTGATGTGGGCCAATCACGACTGGCTTCACATGCACCCTGCGTCCTACTACGATGCAAAATTCGGCACAAGTCCGATGCTATTTCATGGTGCAGTAAATGAAGCTGAGTTTAATGACCTTACGGACTATGTTATAGATAAATACTTCAAGCATCCATCCTATTGGAAAATCAATGGATGCCCGTATTTTTCGATATACAGCCTTGCAGACTTGTTGAAGAGTTTCGGTGGAGTAGCAGGTGCGGCAAAGGCTCTGGAGACTTTCCGTGCGAAGACAAAAAAGGCGGGATTTCCAGACCTGCACCTGAATTCCATCGCATTTGCTCTTCCAAATTTGCCACAGGAGTACGCTGTCAAAGATTATGCAGACACTATAAAATCATTGAATTTCGATAGCACTGGCTCATATACCTGGATACATGACATTCCAAGGCCTGATTTCCCAACGACCGACTACAGCTCCATTAAATCTCAAGTGATCGAGCTATGGAAGAATAAGCTAAAAGGCTCCGGAGTATCATATTATCCACACGTGACGATGGGATGGGATTCATCACCGAGAACAGTGCAATCAGATACTTTCATCAATATGGGTGGTGGCCCGTTTACTCCAATTCTCAGCAATAACACTCCTGAAGCGTTCAGTGAATACCTGCAAATAGCAAAAGATTTCATGGACCAGGAGATAGACTTTAAGTTTCTCACCATAAACGCATGGAATGAATGGACTGAAGGAAGTTACCTGGAGCCTGATACCGAATATGGTATGGGATACCTTGAAGCTATTCGAGATGTATTTGTTGGGTAGCCTATAAGAACGAATGATACATTCATAGAAAAGCCGATCCATTTGGATCGGCTTTTTTTCTAGGGAGTAACCAGTTGACAACGCAAAATTCATGTGGTATAACGCTAAAGAAATACACCAGTACATACCAGACTGGATCACAAAGAACCAGCAGATTATAATGGATGCCAGTGGTGCTTGTTCTGGTTTCACGAGTAGATGATAATCTATCAGAAGTTGTAGCATTCGGATCGCGTGAAAGGAGGCGGTCAGACTAGAGCATCCAATTATTCTGACAGATGCTATTGAAGCTAAAAAAGCAAGGTTTAGCAAGCGAAAACAGCTTGCAATTACAAACCAACACATTCGAAGGGGGAGAACTTAAATGTTGAAGAATCGTTTGTTTAGTATTGCTGTCTTATGTGCCGTTCTGATGGGTTTATCGGTAGGGTATTCCTACGCACTCACCAATCTGATGGTAGATGGAAGTTTTGAAAACTGCATCGTAGGCAGCTACACCGTTAACGGAACATGGTTTGATACTTCTGCTGCCTGGAGTGCGAGTTATGCTACCGGTGCCACTGGTACCTACAATATTGTCAACACCGGTGCTCAGGATGGTGGTAAATGCTTCAAGAGCATAAGGACTGATAGTAATCCTCTTCCCTGGAACCTATTGCCCGCATGGAACCTCAACGCTTTTTACCAGGTTACTCCCGGGCATTCGTATACCATAGACTTTTGGGCACATACGGATGCCTCTGATATTGGCGGCGTTCAGGTACAGATGCCGGCAGGTTACAATAATGGCAACTTGAATGTTGTTGATACTGTCCTCAATCAGTGGACGAGTCTAGGGTCGGCCTGGGGTTATTATTCCTATACCTTTACTGCTCCCACCTACGCAGGATACAGCATTGACTATGTTGGCCCTACGTTTAGTTTGAGTAAGGGAACTGTTTGGATAGACAACATCAGAATGTATGACAATGCACCGGTACCGGAGCCTGCCAGCATTCTCGCAATGCTCAGCGGCCTGGTTGGATTTGTAGGCTTTGCCGCTCGCAAGAGAAGCTAAAGTAAAAACAAACTAGTTATAAAACACCCCGATAGAAGATATCGGGGTGTTTTTCGTTGTACTATTTCCTTCTGATATGCAGTCGACTTATGATCAGCTGAGCCTGAAGTCTTAAGCGATATCGACCGATAACTTTCATGAATTATCTTATAATATAATTGCAGGGGTGTGGTGTATGAGAATCGCTACTTCTTGGTCAGAATCACCCGATACGGCCTGTGCAATTCGAGAATCGTTCAATATGCTCCTTGAGCGACTCGGGAATATGCTTGTGCTCATACAGATAAGCAAATAGCGACCACAATGCCTCTAGATATACTCGAACCGTTTCTCGCTTCGCCCCGCAGTCGTTCAGTAAATAATCGAAGAACCGTACGAAGTTGTTTGTTCGCGGTTGCTTTTGGCAATCTCGCTGATTGCTTCTCATGGTCGATGTAGTCCATTGATGCCGGTAGTATCTTGATCTTCATCTCTGTCTTCACTTCGGTTTGTAGCTCATCGCTCAAGGCTGATACAGTGAACGGCTGTTTTGAGGTGAGATTTCTGAATAGGAGAAAAACTCACCTCAAAAGTTCCGTTTCGCGTATGTGCCTGTTGGCCGCGAATTTATGGGCGAAAGCTGATTGAATGCTAGTGCTGCTTTGACGATCCCAATACGCGCTGCCAACGAAGAGCCAAGCAAGGAATGGAGGTGGAAAGTTGTGCAGAAGAATGGCAGGCACATAGATGTTCGGACACAGTTCTCAGAGGCGAGAAATGCGTTCGGAATGAACAGATAATGCAGGGCCTTGTGCAAGAAGTAGTGGTACGCGAAAAGAACCGTGTCTCACTGGTTTTGACTACAATCCCAGAAGTTCACGGTTCTAAGTTCGCAATAACTGAAGAAATGGGAGCGGCGGAAGAGTATATTACGAACTATCCGCCGCTTAGGATGACTGATGTTGTTGTAAAGAAGACGAAGCCTTTAGGCTGATTTTCGGCTCCAAGCAATAACGCCGAAGCTGCTGATGCCGACAAGTAAAGGCATTAAGCTGGATGGTTCAGGAACGGGCTGCCAGAGCGCGGCATGGTAGGTGTCATACATCGGATAGCCATAGTGAGGCTCGTAGACTGTGCTGTGATAGATGTAGCCAACCATCTGGCCTAGGTTGTTAATTCCACATATTCGAGCATCTCCCCATGTTTGTGGCAGAACCTGGATACCGTGGGTTTCATCCCAAACGAACCAGGTTGTGTCCCAATTCAGAGTAGTAGCTTCGCCTACTACTTGTCCCACATCGTTAATTCTCCACGCAATGGCAGACCTCCAGTTAGGAAGCAGGTCTATCTCGCGCAGTCCTGAAGTTTCGTTCCACATCGCAGCACGTCCTTGCTGCGATGTTCCTACTACCGTGCCCGAATTGTTAATGTCATTCGCTTCATACAGTCCATCTATCAGGCGCAGTCCGTGTGTATTGTCCCATATATACGACGTGCGGGCATTGCCGACCCTACCTGCCACCTGCCCATTATCATTGATACTATATGCATAGCTTTGTGTGCTGCTAAGCCCTGGCACATCACAGAACCCTTGTGCTGAACTCCACATGAAGCTGTAGTTCTGGAAATTGGACTTGTAAGAATGGCCAACCACTACGCCATTGTTATTGATACCATATGCGATGCTGAAGAGATGAAATGCGCCAAGTTCGTGGACAGTGCCGCTGTCCCACATAGTAGCGCGATATCGTCCATCAGTGTATACTCTGCGTCCAACAACCTGCCCAGAATTGTTGATAGCGTTTACTTCGCTGTAGTTCCTATCTAGATAGCGCATTCCTGTGGCTGCATCCCAGATAAATGTGCTACTATCACTCAGATCGCCAGCAATCTCACACTTATCATTGATGTCCCTTGCATAGCTCGATTCAGATATTCCCAATACTCCAAGGTCAATGACGCGATAGCTGTCTGCAGCCAGTGCGGAAGTTTGACATGTCATCAAGACAAGCAATGCAGAAGTGGCAATTGAGACTTGTAATAATGTTCGGTATATCAAAGCAGTGAAAGATGGATTTGTGGCCATATGTATCTCCTGAATGCCTATAATAGACTGCGGAACAACAAACAGCCAAAAAGTAAGCCCAGCATTCGAGTCAATCCCGAAACTGCTGGGCATCACCTTTATTATAGCATGTAGAAGGCAATCACAAACTTACTCGTACAACAAAAAAGCCGACCCAAACGGATCGGCTTTCTAACTTGGGAGCGGGGAGAGGATTTGAACCTCTGACCTCCGGGTTATGAGCCCGACGAGCTACCAGACTGCTCTACCCCGCGTCAACAGGACAATTATAACACTCCGCTCAAGGAATGTAAACCCCTTAGGCGCTATAATCGCTCGAAAGTGCAAATCTTAGCAAATGGGCAGGCTACAGGGTGAGGCGAGCGAACTTTAGCTTGCCTGCACGCAGCACTTGGCCGTCTTTGACTTCGATGTTGGCTGAGGGGTCTGAGACCTTTTCGCCGTCTATGGACACAGCGCCCTGCTGAACCAGTCTGCGGGCTTCGCTGTTGGATGGAACCATTCCTGCCATTACGAGCATCTTTACTATCCAGACTTTGCCATCAGTGAGTTCGTCGCTGAGCTTTAGTTCAGGCATGTCCGTGGGGATCTCATGCTGGCTAAATACACGCTCGAACTCCGCTTGTGCTTGGGCTGCCTCTTCGGCTGAATGATACATGGTTACAATCTCGCGAGCCAGTCGCTTTTTTGTATCCATAGGATGAACAGTGCCATTGGTGAGCCCGGCTTTGATCGACTCCACTTCTTCCATAGGCACATCTGTGCATAGTTCAAAGTAGGTAGGCATCATCTCGTCGCTCAGGGACATGATTTTGCCGAACATATCCTTGGGTGGCTCGGTGATTCCCACATAGTTACCCAACGATTTGGACATCTTCTGCACGCCGTCTAGACCCGGTAGGATCGGCATGAACAGACCAACTTGCTCTTCCTGGCCATACTGCGTCTGCAGATCTCGGCCCATCAGAATATTGAACTTCTGATCTGTTCCACCTAACTCTACATCCGAGTGAAGGAATACAGAGTCATAGGCCTGGCACACTGGGTAGAGAAGTTCGTGCATACTGATCGGTCTGCCTTCGGAGAGCCTTTTCTCGAAATCATCACGCTCGAGAATTCTGGCCACCGTTACCTTTGAAACGATCTTGATTACATCAGCGAATTTAAGTGGTCCCAGCCATTCACTGTTGAATACGACCTTGGTCTTCGCAGGGTCGAGTATCATGCAGTACTGGTCGTAGTATGTCTTGGCATTTGCAGCAATCTCTTCAGCCGTAAGTTGAGGTCTAGTCACCGACTTTCCGCTGGGATCGCCAATAGATGCCGTAAAATCTCCAATTATAATATAGACTTCATGTCCAAGGTCTTGGAACTGCCGTATCTTTCGCAATACTACAGCGTGCCCCAAATGGATGTAGGGGGCTGTAGGATCAAGGCCCAGCTTGATCTTTAGTGGATTGCCGGTCTCCTGCGCTTTCTTGAGTTTTGCCTTTAGCCCCTCTTCGGGGACTATTTCAAGCGTACCTCGCTTGATTGCATTGAACTGTTTATCTATGGTCAACATGAGTGCTCCGCGCCTATCGATTTCTGCATTATCCTAACACGTAATCAGCTTGAGCGTCAATTACTCCGCATTACTAACTCCAGCCGAATATGGGCTAATTACAATAATGCGGGTTATAATGTGGCTGTAGGCTCAATTTCTGTTCACTTGCTTAAGGTGTTGTGGTAGAATTGCCTTGATGGCCTAACCGGGGGGCGTGATAAATTGAATGGTGGTTTGGACTGGCTACACGAAGTGAGATTGCTGTCGGCGCTTATTATAACGGCGGCAATGGGAGTGCACGCGTTCTACCTGCATAAACAAGAGGCCGCTAAGGCTGTCTCACCTCGGAGATGGATATACTGGATGTATTCAGCGGTATTCTTTGCTGCCGGCGTGACCAATTTCGCCCAGTTCTGTATAACCATTAACTTCGGCGGTATGAGCCACGCACCATATCAACCCGGTTTCTTCAGTTTACTGTTAGTCCTCTCGTACATCGCTTTGCTTACCGGCGCCCGGCGCAGCATCTCCAATAAATAGCAAAACGAGCGAGTTACCCCGCTCGTAGAAATTCATATTCTTCTATTGATCTCAGATGTTTACTTAACGCGTCTAGCGCATCGGAACCGACTGTTATAATATCCCGAGTTTAATGTATCAACCCGCACGCCTCGTCCATAAGTCGCTGCGTGAACAAAGCGTCCACCGTCAACATATATACCGACGTGTGATATCCCGCGCCTATTGGTTTGGAAGAACACTAAATCTCCAGAACGCAATTCGCTTCGCGAAACAGATTCACCCATTCTTGACTGAGCCGCTGACGAGTGCGGGAGCACGACACCATATCTTGCGAATACGTATCGTGTGAAGCCTGAGCAGTCAAATCCACCACGGCTTGTTCCACCACGCATATACCTTGATCCACGGCAGTCAAGGGCCGTTCTGATCAGCCCGTTGTCAGCAGATGATGCATCTGCAACCACGGTGGGGTTGCTTGATGAACTGTCACTGTCGTTAGCTGAGCCAATCGCCATCAATGACCTGTGCGTGTACCCAATAGTGCCATCTTCAAGAGCAACTTTGACCCACTTGCCTTCTATTGCTAGCACCTTGGCATTGGTGTTCTTACGCAATAAGTCTATTCTTTCATGGCCAATGCTGGGCCCTTGCCGTAAGCAAACATCATTAGCGCGTGTATGAATCGTGTATCCGGTCGCCTGAACCGCTCTAGCCGCGCAGCCAGTTCTGAGAGATGATTTCAATGAGGGTATACGTAGAGCTTTGCCTAGAGCCAGAGTAGCGTTCTCATTGATGCCATTGGCTTTTGCAATCTTGCTGGGGGTAGTATGGTGCTTAGCGGCTATATCCCAGAGTGTATCACCCTTTTTGACTTTATAAATCAAGCCATCTGACTGAGCCGCTATTGAAGATGATATAAGTGCAATAATAAATAAAACTCTGCTTAGCTTCATGCCTCTCAAGACATCACTTCCTTTCGTGACGCCGGTAACGACTTTTCATACTGTGCTAATGTAATAGTCATCCGGCGCTGGGTGGTCTCCTTGGAAGTTGATCTCGGCGCTAATAGTAAATGAACGCCCGTCATCCTTACGCTTGCTGGTAATTTTACTGGAGTAATCCACACCTGTCAAGTTTTATGGTCAATTATTGTGTACTTCTTTCAACACGATAACGACCCAGCTTAGACTTGAATTATCAAGCCTACACCAGTATAATAATGGTGTGAGACGCTGCGCCGCTTTAGGTCAGAAACGATAAATTCGGCGGTTTTGTGGTCCTAAGGACTGAAAAACAGGTAATTATACCATGTAGCAAGCGGGAACTCCTGCTCGCTACCCAGCGTAACTCAAATAGGATAAGAGGTGGAGGCCACTTTGGTGGAACTTGCGGAGACCGTCTCCGATGTGGCTCGGAGCGAAGACAGGAAAGAGTTTGACGCGCTAGTCCAGCGTTATCATAAGCAAGCCTATAATATCGCCTACCGCATGGCCGGAAATCATGCGGATGCTGAAGATCTAACCCAGGAAGCGTTTATACGCGCATTCAGGTTCTTTGGGCAATATCGTAGGGAACTTCCTTTTGATAGCTGGTTGTATAAGATTATGTCCAACGTGTTCATCGACAGGCTGAGAAGAAAGCCTAAGGCGATGATAAGATCGCTGGATCAGCCCGTAGTGACAAGTGAGGGAGAAGCTCAATTCGATGTGCCGGATAATTCTGCCGGCCCGGAGGAGACTGTTCTCTCCAGGGAGATGGACAGCCGCATTCAGGCGGCTTTGGATACCCTCCCTGAGGCTTTTAGATTAACTGTTATCTATGCTGATATTGAGGGTATGTCCTATGAGGAAATAGCCGAGTCTACCAGCACAAACATTGGAACCGTTCGTTCACGGCTGCACCGTGGCAGGCGGCTTCTCAGGAACAAACTAAAAAGTTATGCCAATCAGTTAGTATGAGGTAGGTGCTAGAGCATGAATTGCCGTCGTGTGGTTAGTTTGATGTCCGCGTATGTAGATGGAGAGCTTACCGGAGTTGAGATGCTAGAGATAAGAAGGCATCTTGATAACTGCGCTGAATGCGCGGAAGAGCATGAGTCTACATTAGCGATGAAGCTGGCGGTATCGCGACTTAGGACCATACGGCCCCGGGAGGATTTCGTCAACTCGATGTTGGCCACGCTGGATGTGGTACAAGTGCCGCGCTATCAGCGAATTATTAATTCTTCTGTGCGGATTTTTCGTAGTAAGCTCAGCCCGGTCGCTGCAGCTCTCGCGGTGTCTGGTGTGGCACTGGTATTGATGTCGGCGGGTGGAATGGACAATGTGGGCCAACAGGATCAGAGCCAGATGGTGGCGTCTGCTCCGTATGATGGGCAAGCCATTGAGGTCAAGTATGTGCCCCAAATTCCAGGAAACCCAATATCCTTAAGTTCATCATCTCGACCGCTGGTAGTTAATGAAAGCGGGAGAGAGCTTACTCCCAAGATCGAACTTGTGAGCATGGCTGGGAGATAGATTACGGATTTCTGAGCGCGAAGCGCCAGGCAAATTCTGGGGGCTCTGAACAGGCCTGTAAAACCAGATTTTGGCTGGCGCTTTGTGCATTGTTTGTGGAACGTAGAGACCACCATCTCCGTCAAAACGGACAGATAACCCTCTTATTAAGGCTCAAACAAGGAGGTAACACACACTATGCGGACAGCGTTGAAACAAGCGCTGAAACAGCCGAGTCTGGTGATTGTAGCACTTCTCAGCCTGGCTCTCGGCTTCTCACTTGCAGCAAATATTTACCATCACACCCCGTCCCCGGCCATTGCGGCACCGACAAAGGATACAGCCTTGTCCGACTGGCGCACTGTATTCGAGGATATATCCGACAAGCTCGCTCCAAGTGTTGTCTACATTACAACGGAAACCACTGTTGAAGTGAGCAACCCGATGTCCGGTCTGGACGATTTCTTCAATTTTGGCCCGTTTGGCGGTCCGCGTAACGCTCCTGAAACCCGAAAGCAGACGAAGCGCGCAAGCGGCTCGGGCGTTATTGTTCGCTCCGATGGCTACATACTCACTAATAATCATGTAGTAGCTGGAGCAGACAAGGTGACTGTCAGGTTAGCCGACGGCCGTAAATTCAACGGAAAAGTATTAACCGATCCTCGCACTGACCTTGCGCTAGTGAAGATCGATGCTAAGGACTTACCTGCCGCACAACTCGCAGATTCCGACAAGGTTAAAGTGGGACAGTGGTCGGTGGCGATTGGCAGCCCGTTTGGCCTGCGAAATACCCTCACAGTCGGTGTTGTGAGCGCCGTTCGCAAAGAAGTGGACCCTGAGGACCCACTTCCTTACCCTGAAGTTATTCAGACAGATGCCTCCATTAATCCAGGCAACTCAGGAGGCCCGCTTGTAAATCTTGATGGACGAGTGATCGGTATCAACGGCGCTATATACTCCACATCGGGTGGAAATGTGGGCATCGGATTTGCCATTCCTTCCAACACCGCGCAATTCGTGATGAAGCAGTTGATAGATAAGGGCAAGGTGGTTAGAGGATTCCTTGGTGTTGAGATGAGGGATTTGACCCCAAGCCTGGGTGACAAACTTGGCGCCAAAGAGGGCGCACTTGTTACCAGCGTTGTGGACGATGGAGCGGCAGCAAAGGCCGGTCTACAGGTCAAGGATATTATCATAAAGGTTGATAACCAGCAGATCTCAAGCGGTTCCGAACTGCGACATGCTGTTGAGAAACTTGCTCCTGGGGAAACTGTAAAGATGATAGTTATCCGGGACAAGAAAGAAAAGACCATCTCTGTAAAGTTGGGCGAAGCGCCCTCTGGAAACGATAGTGCTTCATCGAGTGACGGATCGGACAAAACCGGCATGCAGGTCCAGCCGCTTACTTCTGATCTTGCCAAGCAGCTTGGTATTGGCGATGGCGTGCAGGGTGTGGTAGTCCGAAAAGTTGATCCGGGTAGTGCTGCAGATCACGCCGGAATTCAACCTAAGGACGTCATTACAGAAGTAGATAACACTCCGGTTACAAGTGTTGCCACATTCAGTAAGGCGATGAGTAAGTTAGGCAGTGGTGATACGGCGCTGGTGGTAGTTCAACGTGGCGACCGCAGTGTGATCGTAGAGTTGCAGTTAGATTAATTCTAAAATTACATTGTTCCTAGCTAACAGGGCAATTCGCGAGCCCGCCGGTTTACTTCCGGCGGGCTCGCGGTCGTTATAATATAGCCATGTAAATTACACAGATAGCAGGAATATGTTTGCGGTGCCACTAATAATTATTTAAGCAGGCAGGCATATTTGAACAAACACACCAATATAGGTGCGATAAATCCTGCGTGAACAACATACAAGGAGGAAAAGATGAGTGTCTTCAGAACCGCCGTGATTGCAGCCTTGGTATTGCTCACAACTATCGGAACAGCTTATTCGGCCGATGTGATCTCGCTTCCAAGTGCGGATACGTGGATCGACTCCGATTCTTCGGGCACCAGATACGGAGCTGCCAGTACATTGTTGATGGGCCGTGACCAGTCAAATGCGCTGGCGATGTTCCAATTTGATTTCACCCAGCCGATATTTGCAGGCTTTAGCGGAAGCGCCGTGAGTAGCGCAAAACTGTATTTCTTCAATGACGGTCAGAGGCGTATTCCAGACGCAAATATCACTATCACTCCATTTGCATGCAGGTATGCATGGAACGAATCCACAGTCAGCTACGATTGGGTTTATATGATTGGCGGTAACAGCATATCCGGGTTTGTAGATTCAAGCACGGCGGGGCAGGGGACTGTGCACCTTGCAGATATAGCGGCAGTGCCGTTTAAGAGTGTGGTTTCTATCGATATCACAGCGATCGTGCAGAAATGGGCGGATGGTTCTCTGGTTAACAATGGATTGATGCTGATGCCGGAGGGTGGCTTTGGATCGCAGTTTGCATGGACCAAAGAAGCCACTGGATCGGATGAAGTCTATCGGCCATATATAGAGGTTAATTATTCTACAGCGCCTGAGCCCGGTGCAGGGATTGCACTGCTTACAGGTCTGGTCGGGCTTGTCGGAGTTGTTCGCAGACGGGCAAAGTAAGAGGCTAACAAAGAGCCCCCAGTGGACATGCCGTTGGGGGCTCAACTATGTATAAGAATATCGCGAAATCTACCGCTCAACCACACCACTGACTATAGCTTCACTAAAGGCGCTTACCAATGTGGGGTCAAACTGAGTTCCGGCACAGGCACGAATCTCATCAAGCGCAGATTCCTGATCCATTGCATCGCGCCAGGGGACATCGGATGTGAGTATATCAAACGCCTCGGCTATGGATATAATCCTCGATCCAAGTGGGATATCTTCTCCTACCAGTCCATCGGGATAACCTCTGCCGTCGTAGCGTTCATGGTGATGCTTGATAATGGGGGCTGCATCCTGGAATCCATCGATTTTCTCGATAATGCGGAGTCCTATTGTTGAGTGTTGCTTCATCACTGAAAATTCTTGCTCAGTGAGCTTACCAAGTTTGTTAAGGATTTTACGTGAAATTGCTACTTTACCAATATCGTGGAGTCCTGCGGCATACTTCAAGGTGGTCATTTCATCTTGTGATAAGCCGATCATTCTTCCGATAGCGACACAGTAGCGGGCAACTCTTCGGCTGTGCCCTTCAGCCGTCCGATCACGCTGCCCTGCGGCAGCGATTAATGCGTCTATAGTCTGCTCATGCAGACGGTGCAATCCGCCTCGATCAGCGCGTTCAACACCCATAGCATCCTCCCTGACACGGCTCCCGCTCAGATCTGAAATCTTCACGCAGCCGAGAATCTCCGAAGTCTCTTGTGGTGCAACACTGCGCATATCCAGAAGGAAATTGTTGGGATATGTCCCTTTGGAAATGCTCACTCAGATAATCGGTAAATAATCGGTTGCACTGGAGAGCAACTATCAGCTTTCAAATTCACGCCAAGTGACGCATGTAAAGGGTGAAGATGAACGTTCACGAAGCCGACAATTCTTGTATAAATGCCGGTACCACCGAGTCATGAACTATGGAATAAATATACATGCTATTGCAAGATGCGTATTATATAGGTCGAGGCCGAACTCGAAGACTATCTAACAAGGGTTTTACGCTCGTTGAAGCAGTGGTTTCACTACTGGTTTTCGCGGTAGTAGTGCTAATCTTTGCGGGATCAATAGTCCTTGCAGAAAAAACGGCTCGACTTAATGGGCAATATGCGCAGGCTATCAGTCTCTGCCAACACAAAATCGATCAACTCCGTGCAGTCGGGTATGGTCGCCTCAATTATGCAGAACTCAACGACGCCGGCATAATTGCCGATTATCCAACGACATCTCCATATACATTCAACAACACCAGCGACGAGGTTGAAAAATACCTTTTAGATCCAATGAGCACGCTGAAAATAGAAGCAGTGGATGCAAAAACTATGCGTGTAACGGCAACCATCACATGGCACAATTCATCTAACAATTCAAAGACAAGCACAATGTCACTTACGGGGCTGATCACTAATGTGGAATGATGCGATCAAACGAAGACGGCGCAGCGGATTTACACTGATTGAAGTCGTTATATCTACCGGCATAATGGCGATGGTGATGGGTTGCACCGCGGCTATGATGATTGCGTCGATGAAATGCTACGACAGCGCCAGCGCACGGACATTCACTGACTGTGATGCCGCAACAGCCATGCAGATGATCGTAACAGATATTCGTGAAGCCAACGAAGTCAGATTTATTGCCAACGGAAACCGGCTCAGAATAATACCCCCCGAAATTACTGAAGAGGGTTATTACAATAGATATAAACCCGATACAGCACATCAATATGATTACTATCTATCAGACTCTACCGGCGTTCCAGGGCATGATGGCACATGGCTGTGGCGAGGAAAAGACAATGATCGTAAGCCAGTGAAACGTAATGTTGTTGCTCTGGAGTTCAAAAGCGATTGTGTTACAGCCTCTGGCAAGATAATCTCTGTCAAGATAACAGTAGTTACAGAGACAAATACCCCCACGGGAAAGAAACGTACGGAGCTGACCGAGCGTGTTGTTTATCTGAGGAATAGTTGATGGCGAGAAAAGAGTGTTCGTTGAATATTGCTTCATATCCGCGTAGCATAAAGCGAAAAAAAGGCGCAATGCTTTTGCTGATGGTTGGTGCGCTATTTCTAATAACGCTATTGACCGTGGCTGTGCTCACTGTTACAACGGGCTCCATATATTCCAATAATAAGCAGCAATACCGTGCGATAGCGTTGAATATCGCGGAATCCGGTGCTGAGGTTGCAGCATTGTGGCTGCGTGATCAGGCATATCCACCCACGCAGACAACCGCATTCGATCCCCTCGGAGGAGTGCGAAGCCTAGGTGGCGGTACATACAGCGTGACGATAACACCTGATTTGGATAATAATTCCGTATTTCTGAAAACCTACAGAATAGTCTCCATCGGAAGTTTTAGTGGGGCATCGAAATCTGTAGAAGTCGTGGTCAGGCAGGCATCCTTTGGCCGTTTTGCCTATTTTACTGATAGCGAATGTTCTAGCGTAGATAATGATCAAATTTGGTGGAAGGCTGGAGAAGTGGTTGACGGCCCTATACATAGCAATAACAGCAATAAATCGAACTTCAACATCAACTATAACGGTTCCAAATCACCAATTTTCCAAGACATAGTGACTGCAGCCGGCCCGACCATTAACTATACACCAAGCAGGCCAAAGAATGAAGATACTTTCAAACGAGTCTTCAAAAACGGCAGCAAAGGATATAAGTTGGGTGTTCCAAGGATAGAACTTCCGCCTTCTACCGACGCTCAAAGAAATGCCGCATGGGGGAACTCCGCTGGTCTTCCAAGTACAACCGGAGTCTACATGAGGGCAGATAGTGACGGTGGAATATACATCGTTGGAGATTCAGCAATTCACCTCGCAGTTGATAATTCTGGTAATCAACAGATTGTAGTGACACAGGTCGTAAAAAGGAAGACTCAAGTCACAACAATCACCATGGATAAGCAATCCGGAGCAACCACCGTGACAGGTCCGGTTGGTGCTGGAAGTTCGACAAGCAGCACAACATGGCCTAATGGCGTGGTCTACACTACCGGCAATATCACCTCATTGGATGGTGTAGTAGCTGATAATAAAGTTTATGATGGAGAGATAGAAAAGAAGTCTGAGATCACAATCGCTACGGATGTTAACGCAGGCAAGGATATTAATGTCACGGGTAACATAAAATACAATACACGCCCGGACAAGACCAAGGATAGCGATGACCCATCAAACCTGGCTGCCGGAACATTAGGACTTGTAGCAAGAGACATAATAATAGATTCTTCCGCACCTCAGAATTTGGAGATCGACGCTGTCTGCCTGGCAGGTGGGCAGAATACAACCGATGGGAGTTTCTTTGTGGAAAATTATAGCTCTAAAAAGCCCATCGGGACGCTAACTGTCCTTGGAGGAATCATCCAGAAGTCCAGAGGACCTGTTGGGACATTCGATCCAGATACCGGAAAGACTACTTCTGGATATGCCAAGAATTACTCCTACGACCCACGTTTGGCTCAAACCCCTCCGCCATTCTATCCTACCACTGGTCAATACGACCGCCTATCCTGGCGAATCCTCCCAGATAATTAATCCAACAAGCGAATACAGAAGTACTTTTAATCGCGACAACGCGAAGGAGCGAAAGCGCGAAATAGATTAGAATATCACAAGGTCATAAAGTCACAGAGTTAAAAAGTCGAAGTGATAACATGCGTTGCTTCGGACTGCGAAGCTGCCGAAGCCGCCGGGCGCACTGCGTTGTGTATTAAGTTGTTTCGGGAAACCCTTTTCCCGAAACCGCCGGACGCACTATCTGTAATATGTCCATTCAGTGCCTCAGCGATTCAATTTGATATCTGTATGCAAAAAGCAGAAGGTTAATTGGCCCTTAGTGGGGGAACTATCAGTGTGCAGCTAGCTCACTTTGTGTTGAAAACAGGGAGGTTTTGTTGTGGAAGAATCCGTTGATCAGATATTTGTGGTTACTGTTGCGTGGTCGCCTGAGTCGGGTGGTAGATTGACTGAGGGTGATATAAAAGAAGCCATTGAGCAGATGGCGCTTGAGATCGATGAAGACGCTACCGTAGAGGTTGAGGAGACCATCGGTGCGTAATGTATGATTTAGAATGTGCGCTTGCGGTCGTTCTCGAAACTGTAAGAGAGATAGGGCTTGAGCAAGCGGGAATTATAAATGCACTTGGCAGAACTCTGGCCGAGCAAGTGCAGGCAAAGCGAGTTGGCCTTGGTGATGAGCCTGCTGAATACGAGATTATCGTGCCTAGGGGAACGCTCATTACATCTCGCGAAATGGGTGCACTGGCGTCCATTGGCAAGCCCGGCGTGGCTGTTAGTCGAAAACCCAGAGTAGCAGTGGTAACTACAGGGCCTGATGTAGTCGAGCTTGTCGAAAAAATCGGACAAAGCCAGGTGCGCAACAGCGTGCGTTATGAACTTGTCGGAATGGTGCTCGAGTCAGGCTGCGACCTCGGCAGGCTTGTTCACGTGCGTGATTATGGGCGCGACTTCGAAAACATGGTTTCCAAATGCTCTTCGTATGACCTCACAATAATAGCAATTGGTCCAGATGTGTCTTACGAGAGCTGTGTGAAGTCGCTTGGTAGTGCGGGGACACTGGTGTTCGATGGCGTCTGCATAGAACCCGGTTCTGCAACAGCATTTGGTACAGTAGATGGAAAGCCAGTGTTTGTAACGCCATGGGATAGCGTGCTGGAGGTGTTCGAAGCACTCATAAGGCCCGCTCTTCTTACCATGCTGGGTCGGACGCTCAAGAATTCCCGCAGTGAGGCATGTGTCATCATTGATGAATGTATCCACGTCCCTAAGGATTATTGGCATTATGTAAGAGCCATAACATCGCTGAAGGATAGGTGTCTGGTAACGCATCCCATCCATAATCATCGCCAGTGGTCCAACTTCAACTCTATTATAAAAATCCCTCCTGATGTAGATAATATTGAGGAGGGTCAGATGGTGGATGTAATTATGCTTGGACCGCTTGTGGATTACGAGCAATAATAAGCAGATGATATATTGAAAACAAAGATTGGGCCTGAGAGATACCCCAGGCCCAAGTTGGAAGGAGAGAGAACTGCGTTTCAGGAGGCTGGAATCACATTATTTAGCGCTGGCTGTCATTGTCGGCTGCGCTGCCTTTACAAATACGACATTGAGCTTATCAAGGAAGCCGCTCTTCTTGTTCTCATCAATTATTAAGTTTGCGTCCTGAGCGGCCACCAGTGGGTCTGATGTTTGTTTGCCCATAACGCCCACAGCTTTCACCACCATCGGGTTTTCACCACATCGGTCGTTCTTCATAGCGTCTTCTAAAGAAGATGCATAAGCTACAAGCCCATGCTCTTCGATGAAGTCGTAGTCCACCTTAACTGTTCCCCAAACTTCACTGCCGTCGTCTTTGCGGACTTTGGGGCTCATACTTCGTTCCAGTCCCAGACCTGTTGCATCGACTATCAACGAAGTATATGGCTTTCCCGGATCAGATGGCTTTGCAAGCTGCTGAGTGGGCGCTGGTGTTCCTGTTGCGTCCTCACAAATCGCTGCGGATGTAGCAGCGATACAAAGACTGGTCATCAGAATTATAATAACAAGTGTACGCATAGGCTCTCGATACCTCCACAAGAGGTTTGTCCTGTTCGGATTATACTCACTTGTTCCCTGCCAGTTGGTATAACTATACCCGTACCAGTGCTGGAATTAGAGGTATATTACAGCCTACCATCTTTGATGATGATCACATTGAATTTGTCCAGAAAACCGCTCTTAGCGTTCTCTGCAATTAGCAGATCGGCATCGGCATCAGAGATAACCGGATCAGAGTTGAACTTGCCACCAGCGCGGCCGATAGCTTCAATAATCAACGGATTAGAGCCGCACCGGGCGTTGCTCTTAGCATCATCCATTGAAGTGGCATAAGAGGCAATTCCACGCTCCAGCACCATATCGAAGTCTGCTTTCACCGTTCCCCAAACTTCCGATCCATCGCCACGGCGAATCTTGGGGCTCATGCACCTGTCAAGTTTATAACCAGTGGTATCGAATATCACAGATGTGTATGGTTTGTCCGGTTCAGAGGATTTTGCTGGTGCGTAAGGCTCCACTGTAGCCGGCTTGAGGTCTGGTTTCAAAGTCACGTTAACATCCTGCTTGCCGGCAGGCTGGGCCTGGCTCATCATGCTCTGGAGGAACACTGATCCCGGACCGCTCTGAGCAAACATCGGAGCACGCACGGTAACGATCACAATGGTGTCGCCGTCGATTTTCTCCATTCTGGGTTCACCCACCACTTCGACATTGTTGACGTAACCCTCGATCCGCTGGCGAATAGTGGCATCTTCCATGTAATCCTTGCCAGTGGATTCGTAGCTGATGGTGGTTCCTTCAATCGCGGCTAAGAGGTTGGCTATGGCAGCCATCCTTGCATAGCCTTTTGCCTTAAGAAGTGCTCTAGCCCTGTTGGGCTCTTCCTTGGCGGACGGCATCACGCCTTCGCCGGTTGCGGTGTAGACAAGGTCAGTCCAGTTGATCCGCGTATCGTTGAGCTTTTGTATGCTCGGGCCCGCTAGAACCTGGCTAGCCAATAAACATAGTGAAATAGCCACTGCTAATACAGTGTGTCTCATTTTATAACCCCCTCACTCTCAACCCGGAAAACCCGGTGCAACATCTTCCTCACATATCATCGGACGAAATCAGCATGCAACCATTGCTTGTAATTTGCGTATAATATAAAGTAAGTGAGCAATTCATTGACCTTTTGAATCCAATCTCACGATAGTTACTTGATAGCAGAGTCGGCATTTGTTATCCTGAAAAAGAAAAGTCCCAGCCGGGCTACCGGTCGCGGGAATAGTATGAGGTTATTATTAATGAAGCGATGGATCCTCTTGATCATCCTGTTTGTAGGTATGATCACGGCTTACAATTACCTGGATGCTGTGCAGACAAAACCTAAACGTGTATCACTGCCTGAGCCACAACCAGGATTAAAAACTGACAAACCTGCCACACTTCAGCCGGGTAGGGTAGTCGAACTACAAACAAGTAAAGGCGAGATCGATTTCATTCTTTTTGAAAGAGACTGTCCGAAGACCACAAAACAAATAGCAAAACTTGTCTCCGCAAAGGCTTATGACGGGGTGAAGTTCGGGCGCGTGGAGAAGAATGAGTTGATCCAGACAGATACCGCAAAAAAGAAAGCTCCGACGCTCGGCCTCGAATGTCTGTCTAAATTGAACAACGTCAAAGGTGCTGTAGGTATGGCTCGTACTGCCGATATAAACAGTGCAACTAGCGTGTTCTACATACTCCTTGAGCCCAAGCCGAGTCTAGATTATGAGTATACTACTTTTGGCCGGGTGATCAGAGGGCTGGATGTAGCGATGTCTATAACAAAAAATGACACCATCAAGCACGCCGTAATTCGGCCTTTGACTCCTCGCGATCGCAAAGATTTTTACGCAGCTCTTACTGCTGCGGTAAAGCGCGAGGTTGATTAGCTAGCTTCTTTTCACGCGCCATGCGCTCTACGCTGTTGAGAAGCCAGTGCATTCGGACGCGGTACCATTTGTCGTCACAGTTGCTGATGGCCATTTTAGCGTAGGGAATGGCGCTTTGTGGATCATTCATGCGCCTGGCATAGATGATTGCGGCGACGCGGTCCAAATCCCAGGATTTGGGGTTGTTTTTAATGCCTTCACACACATATTTGATAGCGGCTTTGTTGTTTTTACATCCGTCTGCGTAGATGTAGGTTCCAACAGCATAAGCCTCAGGGAACTCCGGGTCTAGCTT
>JAJFTD010000145.1 GCA_021373255.1 bacterium | reverse complement strand
AAGCGCGGATGTTATCATTGTTAACACCTGCGGTTTTATAGAAAGCGCCAGGGAAGAGTCTATTGAGGCAATTCTTGGCGCGCTTGAGCACAAAGAGTCCGGCGGCTGCAAGGCTGTTATTGTAATGGGCTGTCTTTCTCAGCGGTTTGCTGCTGAGCTTGCGGCTGAGATGCCTGATGTAGACGCGTTTCTAGGAGTGGCTCACGCGGGGAAACTCCAGGAGACTCTGGACCGCGTGCTGGCTGGAAAGAACGTAATCGACACCACAGCACCGCCAAAGGAGTGGTGCGAGCACACACCGCGAGTGCAGTCGACGCCGCCGTGGACAGCCTATCTGAAGATATCCGACGGCTGCGACAACCGCTGCGCGTACTGCGCGATACCGGACATACGCGGCGGGTTCAGGAGCAGGCCGGAGCAGTTTATTGTAGACGAAGCCCGTCGGCTGGCTGATAACGGCGTCAAAGAAGTGGTCTTGGTAGGACAGGACCTTACACAATACGGAGCCGACCTGGGCAAGCCGAATTCGCTGCCGGGGCTGCTGGAAAAACTCAACAGCATTGATGGGCTGCGCTGGGTACGTGTGTTATACTGCTACCCGAGCAAGGTCACACCTGAACTCATAGATGCGATGGCGTCGTGCGAGAAGGTGGTCAAGTATATGGACATGCCGCTGCAGCACGGCGATGATAATGTTCTCAAGGCGATGAACCGTCGGGGGAACGTGGAACAGTATCTGCAGGCAATCGATGATTTGCGCGAGAGGATACCTGAAATCGCACTGCGGACTACGTTCATAGTCGGCTTCCCGGGTGAGACGGATGAGGCGTTTGATAACCTGCTCGGGTTTGTTGAGAGAATTCAGTTCGACAGGGTTGGTGTGTTTACCTACTCGCGCGAGGAGGGCACCCCCGCCGCCGCAATGAAGAAGCGGGTCTCGAAAAAAGTCGCCGCCGCTCGCTGCAACAAGCTGATGGCGCTCCAGCAGGGAATATCCCTGGCAAAAAACAAGGCGCTTATCGGCACACGGATGCAGGTTCTCGTAGAGGGAATCACGGAGATATCCACATTCGGCAGGAGCTACCGTGACGCGCCGGAGATCGACGGTGTAGTCTACATCCGAGGCGGCAACGTCCAACCGGGCGAGTTTGTGAATGTAAAGATAACAGAGGCCACTGAGTATGATCTGGTAGGTCATGTGTCTGTGTAAAGGTGCTGGGAATGGGCATCGAGGAAATTCTTAAAGAGAAGCGAAAAGAGATTCTTCAAGCTGCGGCTAAGCATGGTGCATCAAATGTCCGCATCTTCGGCTCTGTGGCAAGAGGCGAAGCTGGCCCGGACAGCGATGTAGACGTGCTGGTGGATATGGAGCCCGGCCGGAGCCTGTTCGATGTAGGCGGCTTGCTGATGGACTTGCAAGACATCCTGGGCCGCAGGGTGGAAGTCGTCACGGAAAATGCATTGCACTGGTACATTCGTGATCGCATCATTCATGAGGCCATTGCTGTATGAAGGACGACAAGCTCTACCTGATACACATCAGCGAGTGTATAGACCGCATTGAACAGTATGTGATTGGAGGCCAAACTGAGTTCCTTGGCTCATTACTGATACAAGATGCTGTAATGCGGAATTTACAGACTCTCGCCGAATCAACTCAGAGGCTTTCAGACCGCTTGAAAGACGCGCATAACGAAATTGACTGGCGACGCATAGCTGGTTTTCGTAATGTAATTGTACATGATTACCTCGGCGTGGATATCCCACGCGTATGGGAAATTGTCGAGCGGGAGCTTCCAGCGCTGAAGCGCGTTGTTAAAAATATGCTTGAGGAAGTATAGACTCTATCAAGGCCGGAAAGTCATGAAGTCAGGAGGCTGCACGGGCAGCGTGGGCTTTTTGACTTTCTAACTTTCTGACTTTCTGAACCGAAAAACGGAGGGACTTTCAGTGAACGAATCAGCAACCAAGCTGACCAACGAAGATATAGCGAGGACTACCGCCAGGCGTTATTTGGCGGATAAGGCATATTTGGCCATCCTCGGCAAGAGCCAGTCTGCCAAGCTCAGACAGGTTATGAAAGGCGTGGATGTGGATGGAGTGAACATACGCCTGATGCGCAATGTGATGGACGAGAGCGACAAGTTCGAGACCGTTGACCGCCGCTGGGCGGCATCCGTGCGTTATGGCGATATCCACAAGCCATTTGAGCGCATTCTTCAGGATATCTTGCAGGCAGCGGGTAAGCCGCTCTCCATCGATACCCTGGCGCAGGAGTTGGCGCAGGTTTATGGACGCTCGCCGGAGTATTATGAGCAGGCTCTGCCAAGGATTCTTTCAGACACCGACAAATACTTTGCGCTGAGTGACGGCACCTACGGATTAGTGGCGTGGCTGCTGATTTCGTCATCCGATAATGAATCGGATGTGGTGTTCGATAGCTTCCTTTCCGAGGAGCAGGTGGAAGAGTTCACTAACCTTTGCCCTGCGGCGAAGTGGGATGTGGACAAGTTCGGCGACACCGCAGCGACACTGGCTAAGAAATGCGGCGAGCCGATTCCTATGAAAATCCTTGCGCTGATGGCGTGGCGCGAGATCGGCTACGACTTCGACCCGGCAGATTTCTATCAGCAGGTAATCAACGACGAACGCGTGGTTGTGCTCTCCGACCAGAAACTTTACCCCGCTGACGCCGTCAAGGGCTGGACCAGTGAGCTTGCGAAGATGTCCGAAGAACTGGCTGCTCTGCCGATGGAGCCTGAAGAGGAAGAATCCGAGGGACCGGTCACGGTAACCGATACCGACAAGGAAGAGATCATAGCCGTTATCCTCGAAAGGGGCAGCGCTTCTGCTGAGGAACTGCTGGATACCGTGCTGGAGGTTGGCTCTGATGATCCCGCTTATGCCGGTGCGTTGGAAAGCCTGAAGGAAGCTCTGAAGGATGACGAGCGAGTAATGTGGCTGGGCGGTACCCGTTGGGGCAAGGTTGAGACATTCCCGGATGAGGTCACCGAGATACCAGCCGGTCTGCTCATCCCACCGACGGCGCCATTCGAGACACCTGAGGGCGACGTTTACGACCAGGAATTGGAAGAAGATGGTTTCGAGGGCAACCTGAAGTCCGCCATCTATGATCCACTGGCTGAGGATGTAACCGACGAGGACCCCGCGCGGACGATGTATCAGCCCAACGGCGACTCGCAGAGATGTGTGCTCAAGTATCATCACAAGCAGGAGGGCACGTTCCCGCTCTGCCAGATCAACCCGGACTTCTTCGGCACTCAGCCTGAGATCATCCCGTTCGTGCTGATCGAAGAGGGCAAGCGCAAAACCTGCTACGTCAACAACACCACCCGGCTGATCTACGGGCTCAAAGACTTCTACAAGAACATCACCGAGATCTCGGGCGCGGTGTTCCACATAGAAAAGACCGCAAAGCCCGGCGAGTTTCGGTTCAGGTTTGAGAATGAAGTAGACGATCAGCTCGGTGTGGACACCAATCGAAGCCTCGAACTTCTGGACCTCAAGGCCCGCTATGAGAGCACCGAAATGCCGATCTACGATGTCATCAACGACATCCTGCACCAGGCAATGACCTTCCCGCAGCTTGTGACCCAGGTGAATATTGTAAGACGCTGCTCACGCCTGCTGGTAGCCTCGATCCTGAGCTCCTACCACGCATTCCACACCCGCGGCAAGTCCGACCAGTGGCTCTTCGACGAAAAGAAAGCCAGCCAGGGGTTCAATAAGACCAAGAGGAAATACGTTAAGAAGGACTGATAGTCTGATAGTTAGATCATAGCCCGCTGTAGTATCGGGGCTGCCGGTGGCAGTTTTGGTGTTGCGGCGGGCTTTTTGCATGAAAAAGCGAAGGTGTTTCGGGATTTTTTTATGCTTCGGGACAGCTTTTCGTCCCGAAGCTACTCCCATAAACACCAAGATAGTGTAGGATGACATCGACAAGATATCACAACTTTTATGTAAACGGAGCAGTTTGTTTCTGGACAAGCTCTATTATTGATAGTATACCAGTATTACACAGTCGGACGGCCTGCCTAAAGGTGCTGGAAATCCTGGACGAGTGCCGGGAGCGATATGATGTGAAGCTGTTGGGATATGTATTGATGCCAGAGCATGTACATCTGGCGGTTTGGGCTGAGAATGCTGCAGATGTGCGGGTGTTCGTAAGGGAGTTTCTCCGGCACACTTCGGCAACAATGGGCATTGCTTCGGGACGAAAAGCTGTCCCGAAGAAAGCCCCTCCACCCCGGATACCTCAATGATAACCCAATGAGATACCACTATTCAAAGCATACAAGCATAGAAGATTCCCTAGTCACGGTATAACAGCCAAAACAATGGAGTAGCAAGGCTGGTAGTTGCAAGGGCAATTAGTACGAGTTTCCACAACGTTATCTTATCATCTTGCGGCTTCTTATGCTGCGCTTCAAGAAGATAAATTGTGACAAACGTAGCACACACTGTTGCCGTAAGAACCACTTTATACACTAGAAACATACTGCTCCACTTTTTCAGCAGTAAATAAAAAACCGTAAACACTATCATCAACAGTGTTAACAACACATCGCACCAGATCCGCCGTCCAGAGCTATTCATGAGTTATCTCCTGCAATGGCAGTTGTGCACTTAGTAAGCTTGGGCGTAACAATAGCCGCTACACCCAAGAACAACGACACCTGCAACAACCCCGTAGCGTAATGCTCCTCCTGAAGTTAAGATAACATTCTTGAGGTTACCAATCGCACCAACTACTGCTGCTGAACAAGCAGTCCAGCTCTCCCACGTTCCTCGTTTGAAACAGTATTGTTGCTTCGGTTGCACGCAGCCGAAGCCGGGTTCGTAGGACCCGCAACCACCGATCAACCCTGCACGACATTCCAATCATCACAGCGAAAACCATCAGAAGAATCGCCAAACTCCAACTGACAAAAGCTGGAATGCGGC